>JAFLSH010000087.1 GCA_022511055.1 Prevotella sp.
AGAATGCCTGAAGTGGGAATAAGGTTGCGGCTATCGCAGGTATGGGTTGCTTGCCAGTTCGTTGGCGATGGTGGTCTCCGGGCCGTGGCCGCTCAGCACGCGGGTGTCGCCCGGCAGCTTCGCCACTACGTTGGTCAGGCTGTCGTGCATGCTTTCCCATGAGCCGCCGGGAAAGTCGGTGCGCCCAATGCTGTTGCAGAACAGCGTGTCGCCGGTAAAGACAACGGCCTCCTCAGCGCAGTAGAACAAGACCGAGCCTGGCGTGTGCCCCGGTGTCGGCAGCACCTTCAGCCGGTGGCTGCCGAAGCTGACGGTTTCGTGGTCTTCCAGAAAGCGGCTGACGGGTGGCACGGGCGACAGATAGTCTGTGCCCATCATTTCACGGCATTGCCGGCGGATGTCCATCAGGTACTCGTCGCGCGCCGACACCTCCGGGCCTATGCCGTATGCCTGGTGAATGGTGTCGTTGCCGAAGCAGTGGTCGAAGTGGCCGTGGGTACACAGGAGCCTGACCGGCTTCAGCTGTCCGGCGCTGATGTAGCTTGTCAGCGCCTCGCGCTCTTCTGCGAAATAGGCACCGCAGTCAATAATCACGGCTTCAAGGCTCTCGTCGCTGACAACGTAGCAGTTCTCTTGAAGCATATTGACACAAAAACGCTTGATGGTTATCATAGTGGCAGGTAGATGACAGATTTCTCTTTAAACCACTCCTCGTCAAACCACTGGCTGACAGGCGTGACTTCGGCTATTTTCTTGTACGGCTGGATTTCGGCCTGCAGGTCGCCGCCCTTCAGGCAGAATATGCCATTCGGGTAGGCGTTCCGCTGCTTCTTCAGAATGTTCTTGCGGGTTATTTTCACCAGGTCGGGCAGCGGCATCACGGCGCGGCTGACAATGAAGTCGTACTGCCCCGTCTCCTGTTCGCCCCTGATGTGTTTCGGCTCGCAGTTCTTCAGCCCTATGGCCGCCGCCACCTCCTGGGCTACGCGCACTTTCTTGCCAGTTCCGTCAATCAGGCAGAAATGGCAGTCGGGGAAGAGTATGGCCAGCGGTATGCCGGGGAAGCCGCCGCCGGTGCCGAAGTCGAGAATGCGGGTGTCAGGCGTGAAGCTGATGGCGCGGCCGATGGCCAGCGAGTGCAGTATGTGATGCTCGTAGAGGTTGTCGATGTCTTGTCGGGAAATGACATTGATTTTCGAGTTCCAGTCGCGATACAGCTCATCGAGCGCGGCAAACTGCTCGCACTGCTGCGCGGAGAGTGCCGGAAAGTATTTCTTGATAAGTTCTACCCCCATAGGCAAAGAATGGTTTTGTTTATTTCTTGATGTCCTCCAGCTCGCTCCACGAGAGTGTCAGCTCGGTCTTGCCAAGTGCGTAGGGCGCAATCTCGTATGGGTTGTAGAGGAAGGTGATGGTCTCGTCTCGCATAATGAAGTTCTCGGGTGCGAACATGTCCATGGAGAAGAGGTAGCCCATCTCTTGCAGCCCCGCCTTGTTCTTTGCGCCCGTCTTTTCGCAGAGGGCTTTCTCGAGGTAGTGTGCCAGCCGCTGCTCGTAGCCGGGAACGAACAGGTCGCTCAGCTGGTAGACGTGCCCTGTGCGCTGGTCGAAGTTCATGGCAAACTGCTGGTTGATGCCGTGGGCGCCGCCCTCGTAGTAGTCGAGTGTCGCCAGGTAGACCACGACTCCCTTCTGGCCGTCTTGCACGTCGGTCTCAATGACATAGTGGTATTCGTACCACGAGCGCTTCTGCTCGTCTTTGCGGTCTTCGCGGTAGAGCGGGGCGTAGTACTGCACGTAGTCGCGTGTGTATTTGTTGGCAAACGAGTCCACGGCCTGCTGCATGTCAAGTCCTGTCATGGCAAGGAACTTGCGCTCTATCTTGTCGTTCAGCTGGCTGGCACGCTCAGGGCCGTTCTCGGCGGTGGCGTAGTGTATGTTGAGGCTGACACTGCACTGCGGGGAGTCCGCATCGTCAGGAGCAATCTTGACAATCTTCTCTACCTTTGCCTGTTCAAAGATGAATTTCTCTCCGTCGTTCATACCGCAGGCAGTTACCAGGAAAAGAACTGCCAGCATCCATGCGTTGTAAGTGTTTATTTTCATGTTACAATATAGGGCTGTTCGGTGATTTCAGCCGCAAAGTTACAAAATATTCTTTCAAAAATGCTTATTATCTGCCACTTTTTTTGTAACTTTGCCGAAAAAAGAAAGATATGAACGAGTTAAAAGCCGCATTTTTCGATTTAGACGGGGTTATTTTCGACACAGAGCCACAGTACACCGTGTTCTGGGGCGGTGAGTGCCGCCGCTATCATCCAGAGGTGCCGGGGCTGGAACACAAGATAAAGGGGCAGACCCTGGACCAGATTTACGGCCAGTGGTTTGCCGGGCCGTTAACGGGTGAGCGTGAGGCCATAACCCGGCGGCTGAACGAGTTTGAGCGGCAGATGGACTACAACTATGTCGAGGGGCTGCCCCCGCTGCTGGCTGAGTTGCGGCGGCATGGGGTGCGGCTGGCGGTTGTCACCAGTTCCAACCGTGCCAAGATGGAAGCGGTCTGCGCCAAGCACCCCGAGTTTGAGGGATTGTTTGATGCGGTACTGACCAGTGAGGATTTTGCCGAGTCGAAGCCATCGCCCGACTGCTATCTCACCGCCGCCGCCCGCTTCGGCTGTCAGCCTGACAGCTGTGTCGTCTTCGAGGATAGCCTGAACGGCCTGCGGTCGGGGCGGGCGGCCAAGATGCGTGTCGTCGGCCTGGCCACAACGCTGCAAGTCAGTGTCATACAGCCGCTAAGTGATGTGCAGATAGCAGACTACACGGATTTCCGTTATGAAGACCTGACAGAATTATTCAAGAAATAAGGGGCGTTTTCTTGCTCATTCCATCATTTTGTTGTATCTTTGCACCCAAATAGCAAACTATGAACACGCAAAGCACACCAGTACACATACGCCTGTGGCATCGCAATTTCTGGCTGATGTCACTGGCCAATCTCTTGCTCAGCATGTCGATGTATCTTCTCATCCCAACCCTGCCGGTATGGCTGATAGGCTCTCTTCACTGTAACGGCTTGCAGGTGGGTGGCTGCATGGCGGTCTTTGCGCTGGGCTTGTATGTGTTTGGTGCGTTCTGCAACTGGCTCGTTCAGCGGTTTCGCCGTAATCGGGTGTGCATTCTCGCCATCATCCTGTATGCCGCCTGTGTCGCGGCGCTCTACTACATCCGCGGACTGGGCAACCAGTACATAGAGGTGCGCGCCATCATCTTGCTGCGCCTGCTGATGGGGGCTGCCTTCGGCTTGGCGCAGATGATTCTCTCGTCGACACTGATTATCGACACCGCCGAGAGCTATAAGCGCACGGAGGCCAACCACTCTGCGGCGTGGTTTTCGCGCTTTTCCATATCGCTGGGCCCCATGATTGGGCTGATGCTGCTCTGGCACTTGGGGTTCGATATGGTGCTGCTGGCCAGCATCTTCATGTCAATGATAGCCTGTGTGCTGATTCTCACCGTGCGGTTTCCGTTCCGCACTCCGCAAGAAGATGTACACATCGTGTCAACTGACCGTTTCCTGCTGCCCCATAGCATGCCGTTGTTCCTTAACCTGCTGATGGTCTCGCTGGCCATTGGCCTGTTCATGTCCTTGGGGTTGAGCGACCGCTTCTATGGCCTGATTATGGGCGGCTTCTTGCTGGCTCTGCTCTCTCAGCGCTACGTCTTTGAAGATGCCAACCTGAAAAGTGAGATTGTCACGGGGCTGATACTCCTTGTGGCGGCCGTGCTGCTGGTGTTCTTCCACCCATTGCCGGTGGTGTGGTATGTTGCGCCGGTGTTCATGGGCATAGGCATCGGACTGATAGGCTCGCGCTTCCTGTTGTTTTTCGTTAAGCTGTCAGACCACTGCCAGCGCGGCACTTCGCAAAGCACCTATATGCTTTCCTGGGAGACAGGCATCGGGGTGGGCATCGGTCTGGGCTATGCGCTGTTCCTGAACGACAGCAGGTCGGTGCTTATCACCATGTTTGTCCTGATTGTGGCGGCATGGGCTATGTATAATTACTATACGCACAACTGGTTTCTCCAGCATAAAAACCGTTAATCCTTTTCTTATTCTTGTGGCCTATGAAACATCTTTTTCTTCTATTGTCTTTTCTGGTTAGTCTGTCTGCTGGCGCGCAGACGTTTGGCGTGGCGCGCAACATGGAAGGCTATTATACCAAGTACTTTGCCAGCAAGCAGCTGTGGCAAGATGCCGAGAAGTGGATAGCCGGTGGCGAGTGGCGGCAGGGCTTCCAGCAGGCAGCCCCCCATGCCTCAGTCAATCTGGCAGATTTCTACACACAATATCAGCGCAACCCCGAGCAGTGGTCGGCTTTGTTCAAGTGGCTGCATGACACAGACCTGTTGGCCATTCCCAAGGGAAAGCACCCGATAGAGGGAACTACGCTGGTGGTCAGCGTAGAGGATTCCAAGAACGAGCCGCTGGCCAAGCGCCAGAGCGAAAGCCATTATCACCACATAGACTTCCAGTATGTGGTGAAGGGAACGGAGCGCTTCGGCGTTATAGACCATCTTACCTCGCAGCCGAAAGGGCAGTGGCGTGATGATGTGATTCATTATGATTATGACCTCCGCCGCACCCGTTTCTACGATTCAACGCCTGATGCGTTCTTCATTTTCTTCCCGTCAGACTGGCACATTGCCAAAGTGGAATCGCCGAAGACTGATGACCAGACCATCCGCGTGATTGTCATCAAGGTGGATTATATTGACTGAAAACCATTGCAGAAAAACTAATAACAATATTATTAACCCTCAAAACATATAAGATTATGATTATTGACACTCTTGACAACCTGAGCAAATACATTGGCATGAATCCGCTGTTTGCTGATGTGGTGGAGTTCCTGAAGCAGAACGACCTCAATGCGCTCGAGGCGGGAAAGCACATGATTAAGGGCAAAGACCTCTTTGTGAACATCACAACGGCCAAGGGGCGGTCAAAAGAGGCTGCCGTGATGGAGACCCACATCGACATGATTGACATACAGATACCGCTTGACACTTGCGAGACCTTCGGCTATACGCCGCTCTGCGATTTGCCCGACTTTGAGTATAATGCGGAAAAGGATATTACCAAGTATGGCGACACCATGGCGCAGACCTACGTGACCTGCAAGCCTGGCCAGATGGCCATCTTCTTTCCACAAGATGGTCATGCCCCCTGTATCTCGGAGCAGGCCGAAATCAAGAAGGCTATCTTCAAAGTTAAAGTAGGATAAAAAACGGCTTACAGATATGGCAACAAAGAAAGCAACGGCCGCAGGGAAGACAACTGCGGCAAAGACAACGGCCGAAAAGGCCGTGAAACCTGTTGGGCAGACCGAGCCGCAGCACATCGGCCTGGTAAAGAACGATTCGTGGCTGGAGCCCTATGAAGGTGCTATTCGCGGGCGCTATGAACACGCTTTGCGCAAAATGGCGCAGCTAACGCAGAACGGCAAGAAGTCGCTTGCCGATTTTGCCAACGGTCATCTCTACTTTGGTCTGCACAAGTTGTCGAGAGGGTGGGTGTTCCGTGAGTGGGCTCCCAATGCCACCGACATCTATCTGGTAGGCGATTTCAACGACTGGCAGGAGACAGAGGCATACCGCTGCAAGCGCATAGAGGGTACGGGCAACTGGGAGCTGAAGCTCAGCGAGAAGGCCATGAAGCATGGCCAGCTCTACAAGATGAGAGTCAAGTGGAACGGCGGAGAAGGCGAGCGTATTCCCGCGTGGTGCCGTCGCGTGGTGCAAGATGAGCAGACTAAAATATTTTCCGCGCAGGTCTGGAACCCTGAAACGCCATACGTATGGAAGAAAAAGAGCTTTAAGCCCAACATCTCGCCATTGCTCATCTATGAATGCCATGTGGGCATGAGCCAAGATGCAGAAAAGGTGGGCACCTACACGGAGTTCAAGGACAATGTGCTGCCCCGGGTCATCAAGGATGGCTATAACTGCATTCAGGTCATGGCCATTCAGGAGCATCCTTACTATGGCTCCTTTGGCTATCACGTGTCTTCGTTCTTCGCGCCCAGCAGCCGCTTCGGTACGCCTGAAGAGCTGAAGGCGCTCATTGATGAAGCGCACCGCAACGGCGTGGCTGTCATCATGGATATCGTTCACTCCCATGCCGTGAAGAATGAAGTCGAGGGTTTGGGCAATCTGGCTGGCGACCCCAACCAGTTCTTCTATCCCGGCGGCAGGCATGAGCATCCCGCGTGGGATTCCCTCTGTTTCGACTACGGCAAAGATGAAGTGCTGCACTTCTTGCTTTCCAACTGCAAATACTGGCTTGAAGAGTTCCATTTCGATGGGTTCCGCTTCGATGGTGTAACCTCTATGCTCTACTATTCGCATGGTCTTGGCGAGGCGTTTGGTGGTTATGGCGACTACTTTAACGGCCATGAAGATGACAATGCCATCTGCTACCTGACACTGGCCAACAAACTGATACATGAAGTCAATCCCAATGCCATCACCATTGCCGAAGAGGTGTCGGGCATGCCTGGTCTGGCGGCAAAGTTTGAGGATGGGGGCTACGGCTTTGACTATCGCATGGCCATGAATATTCCCGACTACTGGATAAAGACCATCAAGGAAGTGCGCGATGAAAACCTTAACGTGGCGAGTATCTTCTGGGAAGTCAAGAATCGCCGCGCCGATGAGAAGACTATCTCTTACTGCGAGAGCCATGACCAGGCCCTTGTGGGTGATAAGACCATCATCTTCCGTCTGGTAGATGCCGATATGTACTGGCATTTCGCCAAGAAAGATGTCAACGATATTGCCCAGCGCGGCATTGCCTTGCACAAGATGATACGCCTTGTCACGGCGGCTACCATCAACGGCGGCTATCTCAACTTCATGGGTAATGAGTATGGGCATCCCGAGTGGATAGACTTCCCGCGCGAAGGTAATGGCTGGTCATATAAGTATGCCCGCCGTCAGTGGAACTTGGTCGACAATCAGGAGCTTTGCTACCATTGGCTTGGCGATTTTGACCGCCGTATGCTTGAGGTTATCAAGAGCCAGCGGAAATTCCAGGCTACGCCGGTGACTGAGATTTGGCACAGCGAGGGCGACCAGATTCTATGCTTCATGCGCGGTGACTTGGTCTTTGTCTTTAACTTCTCGCCAACCCGCAGCTATCCCGACTATGGCTTCCTTGTTCCCACAGGCGCCTATGATGTCGTACTGAATACTGACTCGAAGGACTTTGGCGGAAACGGGTTCGCTGATGATACGCTGACACACATGACCAACTATGACCCGCTCCATGTCAAGGACAAGAAGGAGTGGCTGAAACTCTACATACCCGCGCGCTCAGCCGTGGTACTGAAGAAGAACTGATTTCGCTGTCATGGGTTACACGCGCTCCAGAAACAACGGTGGCACTATCATAGTTCGTATGATATGTGCTGCCGTTTTTGTTTCCTTCACATTCCTTTGGCTCTATTTCTTTCAGAATGACCTTCTGGCCGTTACACAGCACATTCTCAGTCAGGGGCAGACCCATTACGACCGCTTGGTGGGGGCTATACTCATCACCGTTGCGCTCCAGTTATTGCAGATTGGTGCCTACATGCTGACAGGGCTCTCCAGGCAGTTTCATGCCCTGACCTATTTCCCGTCAATGATTGCACTTGCAACGCTTTCTGATATTGTTGTAGATGCAGAAGGCCAGGTTTCGTTTGGTGGCTTTTATTGGGCTGTCATTCCGTTGCTCCTGTTGTGGGGGGCGCTGGTCTGGGCATTGCGTAATCTGCAATCCTACGAGAAAGAAGTGTCTGTCGGCCTGTTTTCACGGTGCATGTGGGTCAATTTGCTGCTGATGGTAGTCGTTATTCTTGGCGCAGTCTTTGTGTCTAACACCAATGCTGTGCTGCACTACCGTGTTCATGCTGAAATGGAGCTGTGCAGGGGGCAGGTAGATGAAGCGCTGGCCGTGGGGCGCAAGTCGCTGGAGACCGATGCCCATCTGACTATGCTCCGAGCCTACGCCTTATCTCGGAAAGGTGAACTTGGTGAGCGCTTCTTCCAATATGCTATCGAGGGTGATAGCCGCAGCTTGCTGCCTTTGGGCGGTGTTTCCCGGCTTCTGGTCTATCCGGCAGATAGTCTTTATGCTTTTCTCGGTGCGCGCCCTAAGGGGCAGATGTCTGTTCAGCGCTATTTGCAATTGTTGCAGGAACGGGGATTGGCTTCGGCTGCCGTTAAGGATTATCTGCTGACAGGCTGGCTGGTCGACCGTAACCTTGATGCTTTTGCCCAGGCCGTTGGGCAGTATTATGTCTTGCAGAGTGACAGTCTGCCGCGCCATTACCGTGAAGCATTGGTACTTTATAAGCACTTGCGTAGTCAGCCCGTGGTAACCTATGCTGATGCGGTGATAGACGAAGACTATGATGATTTGCAGGCGCTGGAAAGTGAATACGCCGATGCTACTGAGCGGCAGGTGCGTGTCGAGGAGAAGTATCGCGGCTCTTACTGGTGCTACTATCTCTATCAACCAACGCCATAGTTCCTACCCATGGCGTGTCAGGTGCAGTTCGTGGTCGATAATGTCGGGCCACTCTTCCTGATAATGGCTGACAAATATCAGTGTCTTGTTTTGCCGTTGGCAGAAAGCCTCTATCACGTCTTTCACCAGTCGGCGGTTTTGGTTGTCCAGACCGTGCAGCGGCTCATCAAGTATCAGTAGGTCAGGGTCTTTCACGAAGGCGCGGGCCAACAAGGCTAACCGCTGCTCACCGCTTGATAATTGCATGAACGAGTGGTCGGCCAGATGCTCAATGCCGAAGATGTGCAACCACCATCGGCACACTTCCAACTCTTCTTCCGTAGCCTTGGCATAAAGTCCCACTGAGTCTTTCAGCCCGCTGGCTACAATGCGCAAGACTGGCATGTCGCGCTGGTAGGAGCGGTGCATCTCTGGTGACACGTAGCCAATGTGTCGCTTCACTTCCCAGATGCTTTCGCCAGAGCCGCGCTGGTGGCCGAACAGGCTGATGTCGCAGGCGTAGCTCTGCGGATTGTCGGCGCAGACCAGTGACAGCAGGGTCGATTTGCCGCTGCCGTTCTGCCCCGATAGCACCCAATGCTCGCCGTTGCGCACTTCCCAGTCCAGGTCTTTCAGTATGGTGCGCTCGCCGTAGCGTATGCTGACTTTGCGGAAGCCAATGACTACGCGGTCAGACGGATTTTCTGTCTTTATTTCGCCTTTGTTATCTTCATCTTTCTTTAGGTCGAGAATGGCTTGCCGCTTATGGTCTGAAAGTACATGGGGTGGGGTAGGGCACCGACTCTCAAGATACGTCTGGCGTGGAGTTTTTGGCAGCACTTGCATGTCTTTCACTTCAACGATATGCGTGATGAAATCAGGTATCTCATCGGTCTTCGATAGCACGATAATGATTTGCAGGTGTCGCTCTTCGGAGAGCATGGCCAGCAGCTGGGTCAGCTGCCCTCGCGTTTCGGCATCTAACCCGATGAAGGGGTTATCCATAATGAGTACACGGGGGCTGCTGAAGAGTGATGCCGCTAACTTGAACTTCCGTAGCTCTCCACTGGAGAGTAGGATAATGTATTTGTCGAGCAGACTGTCGAGGCGGAACAACTCATAGATGTGCCTTTGCAGTTGCCGCCGTTCCGGCGTGTCTTGCCCCGCTAACTTGAAGGCTTCTTCAAGTTTCATGCCTACGGTGGGAGTCTCGCTGTCAATCTCCATCTGATTCCAGCGCTGCTGCAAAAAATAGGTGCGGTCATTGTCGCCGCCATAGGTATCGCGAAAGGCAATGTACTTGATGTTGTCTGAAACTAATTCGTGCGCCCCTTCGCCGAAATCGTAGTGCGCCATGCCGGGGAATAGCGGATGGCGGCTGGTAATCATGTCTACCAGCATGGATTTGCCCGCTCCATTGCGCCCCACAATGGCAATATGTTCACCTGCGCCCAGCTCAAAGTTCACAGGCTCGGCCATTGCCCATTCAGGCTTTCTTGTTATACCGTTTGTAATCTTAATCGTCTTCATCTTTTTGCTTTCGTTTTGTTACCTTGTCCTGGTTTTTGTTGACAAAGTCTTTCCAGCCGCGATAGTGTGCCTGACTCTCTGGCCGCCCCATTTGCATGAAGTGGCAGTAGGCTGCTGCCAGTGCATCAGTGGCATCCATGAACTTTGACATGTCTTCATCTTTAATTTTCAGCATTCGTTGCAGCATGCCCGCTACTTGTTCTTTCGATGCCGAGCCATTTCCTGTCAGCGCCAGCTTAATTTTCATAGGCGCATACTCGTGTATGGGCACACTATGGTGGGTTGCCGCCGCAATGGCCACACCCTGTGCCCGCCCTAACTTCAGCATTGACTGTACGTTCTTGCCAAAGAATGGTGCTTCAATAGCCATTTCGTCTGGCAGCCATGCGTCAATGATGCCTGTTACCCGCTCAAATATGTGTCCGAGCTTCAAGTAGCTATCGGGAAAATGCCTGAGGTCAATAACCCCCATAGTCATCATCTCTGCCTTTTGGCTTTTCACCTTGAGCAGTCCATACCCCATCAGATTAGTGCCGGGGTCAATGCCAAGTATGATTTTCTCCGGCTTCA
>JAFLSH010000088.1 GCA_022511055.1 Prevotella sp.
AAGGAGTTAAGCCAAATGCTTTTCGGCTGAATTTCGGCGAAACTCCATGACTATTGGAGAAAAGTATGGGAGTTTTGAAAATTACTCCGTGAGTTTTGGGCAAAACTCACGGAGTAATTTTTCTAAAGTGCCGCTTTTTTGTCGAAACTCACGGCGTTTTCGGGGTAAAAACGGTGCTTTTCCGGGGGAATTTCACACGTTCCCATAGATGCCGCCGCGCGATGAGCGGCTCCGACTTACTTGCTGATGGACTTCACGGTCTTGCCGTTGGCATACTTCGTGATGTACAGGCCACCCTTCTTCGGCGAGCTGACACGCTGGCCGCTGAGGTTGTAGACGGCCTTCTCGCCACGGTCGCCGGCGATGCTCTCCACGCCATCGGCCACTGCGGTGAACTTGATGGTGTAGGCGTGGCTTGACATCAGGTCGGCAGAAAGCACGAGAACGGTCAGCACATTGTCCTCCCTGACAGAGACAAAGCCCTTCGCCTCCTTGCCGTCGACCACAAAGCTCGTCAGGTCGGCCAGCTCATCGGTCGTGGGCATCGTTCCGTCGGCAAAGCTGTACTCGTAGTCGTATGTGTCGGGAGCGAAGCCGGGCAGTGTCACGCCGTTGACCGAGAGGTCAGACAGGCGTGAGTTGTAGATGAGTTCCACGTCGTCAAGGTACATCTCGTCGCTGCCAGTGCCCTGTCCGGCATCGGCGTTGGTGGAGAAGGTCACGAGAATGCCCTTCGGCAGCAGGCTCTCGTTGGTGTAGTAGAACGGCAGCACCAGTCTCTGCCACTCGCCGGTACTCTCAATCGTGTTGCAGCCGGCCAGACCCACCACCACGCCGCTGTAGTCCGCATCGGCAGGCTCCTGATAGTAAGAGCCGTCGGTAATGACTGCTGACATTGTGGCATACGGGTGTGCCTCGACCGGAGAGCCCTGCTGGAACTTCACCCACACGCTGATAGAGTCGGGCATGGCGTTCAGCACGGTATAGAAGGGGTCGCCGTTGGCATCGGTCTCCTCGCAGCTGAGGTCCAGGCAGGCATTGTTGCCCGTATCCGCGGCATCCATGGCGCCGGCGTTCAGCCGGCCCGTGGTCAGTGTGCCGTTGGCAACGGCAATGCCCATCACCATGCCCGACTTCAGCAGCACGCTCTTCGTGCCCTCAGAGCCCGGGCGGGTGTCGTCGCTGACAAACGTGTGGGGTACGCCGCTGACCATGCCGGCCATGGCGCCCGCGCAGCTCATGAACGAGTGCCAGTTGTTGGGCTCGTCGCTGGTGACCGTGCCGCCCAGGAGTGTCGAAGCGCTGGCGGTGTGGAAATCCTCGAAACCGGCGTTGGGCAGCTGGAACTCGCGGCTGTCGAACACCACTTCCACGTCTTGCCCGACAATGGGCACAATGATGTTGGCGGTGAGTACGTCGCCCTTGATGACTGCCTCCAGCTCAACGGGCACTTCGCCCAGCATGGGGCCCATCCACATGGGTACGCCCGGCGCATCGCCAGCCTCCAGCAGAATGTCCTGCTTCGTCACAAGCAGCAATCCGCCCTGGCCCTCAACGGCCTCGATGTCTTTCAGCACAATGTTGCCAACAGGCATGGCGTCAGTACCCTGCACCAAGATGAAGTTCTTGAGCGCCAGGCCGTACTTGCCGTCTTCCTGCTGGTCAAGCACCACCTGGGTCTTCGTGGGCTGTGCCACACTGCCGTCAATGACAACGGCCAACGTTCCGGGATAGGGAATTTCGGTTGCCGTGGCGCCCATCGAGGCTGCCAGCAGCATCATTGAAGTAAAAAGTTTTCTCATCATGTTCGTTTTGTTTGTTATTTTAATTTATAGGTTACTCCAAGTGTTCCGTATATGGGGTAGAGTGTCTGCTCTATGGTCTTGAACGAGCTGCGGTGAATGCCGCTCAGCCCCCACTTCAGGTCGGCAAAAGCCCCCCACCGGCTGCCAATCTGCCAGTCTGCGCCGAGGTCGAGACCCGCCTGAAGGCGGCGCATCTCGCCGCTGAAGTCGAAAGTGCCGCGCGTGTCGTCGGTGTTGCCCATCTCTATCTTCTCGCCCGTGGGAGTCACGCGCCGCAGGTAGCCGTCGTAGACATAGCCCTCAAACGCCCTCGATGCCACGTAAGACAGGTAGGGGCCGCACTTCAGCATGACTTTCTCGCCGAGGCTGAGTGTCGCCAGCACAGGTATCGTCAGCACCCACTCGTCGCACTCCGTCACAAGGTTGCCCGTGTAGTAGCCCTCTATCTCGTCGCCGCCCTTTGTCATCATCATGGAATAGTTCTTCACGGTGGCATCCACCTCCATGGCCTTGCGCTCATAGTGCAGACCCGCCAGTATGCCCCATTGGGGCGCTCCCGTCAGCACGCCCTGCAGAGAGGTCAGCCGCTTGTGGGCATCCACGCCAAGCGCCAAGTTTGCCTTCGGCGTGTAGTGGTTCAGACTTCGTATGGTGGCGGGCATGCCCACAGGGGTCGTTCCGCCGATGCTATAGCCCAGCCGGGCGGTGTATTCCACGTCGGCCAGCCAGCTTTTCGCGCCGGCCGCCATGGTCGCTGCGGCCAGCAATATGGTCAATATCGTCTTACGCATCATTCTGTCGATTCACAAATTATCTCCACCTTGTCTACATACAGCGTACTGCCTATGGCGCCCTGGAAATAGGCACCGCCCGTGCTTGAAGAGAACACCACCGTGAGGCTGTAGCCGAATGTGTCGAGTGTCTCCTGGTCAAGCTCCTGCCCGCCGTAGTCAAACTCAAGCTCAAACCTGGTCCACTCGGCGGCGGGCTTCATCTCGGGCAAGATGGCCTTCGCCACAATCTGCTCGCTGGTCTGCACATTGTCACCGTAAAGCACCACGGGATTGCCGTCGGCATCGTGGTTTCTGAACAGTATGGCGTATATGGCACCCTCATCGGTGCGCCCCTCCTCTACGTTGCCGTATCGGTCCTGGAACGTGTCGCCCGGAGCATACTTGTAATAGCCTGTGAACTTCGTGGGCTTCTTGTCGAAGGGCTGGCCGAACTGCGTACTCCGCAGCGCGTTGGTCAGAGCCGACTCCGTGACAAAGTTGCCTATGAACAGATTGCCCGCGGCCATGGGCATCTTGACCATGGCGGCTATGGCGCCCGTCTTTCTGGTGGTCAGCTTCACGCCCTTGCCCTCGTAGCCCTCGTCGACTGACACCGTGGGGTAGTCGTCGGGCGCGGCCGATGAGTTGCTGATGGCAAAACCGCCGTTGCCCGAAGCCCAGATGTTGGCCTCCGTGCCGTCTTCCCTCAGTTCGCTCCAGATGTAGTACTTCAGGCTGCCGGTAGACCAGGAGACGTGTTCAAAATCGTAGTTGATGGTGTCGCGCGTGGTGCGGTGTTCCTCTACGAACTCCACCCGGTATGTCCGCTGCCAGTTGCCGTCTTCAGAGGTCACGGTGTAGGTCAGCGGCCCGCGGCTGAAGTCGCGCTCCGTGCCACTGGCAGGCGTGAGCGCCGCACCCGCCGTCACGGCAAACTGCGGTGCCAGGTGCGCCCTGTCCGTTCCGGCCTTCACCTTGAACGTGATAATGCTGTCGGCCGAATAGACATTGCTGATAATGGTGTCGCTGAGATTCCAGACACACTCCCCGGGGCGGTCGTAGTGAATCCACGCCCGCTCAATGTCGCACTCGGCATTGAGCGGCTCGTCTTTGAAACACGCCGTCATGGCCATGCAGGCTGCGGCCACCAGAAGCAGATACAGGCTCGTTTTTCTCATTGTCGTCTAATCAAAATGCAGACTTCCGCTGCAAAGTTACGTCGCACCGGGCTTTATCGTGTCGTCTGTCAGCTGAAATTCACCTACAATTCGGCTTTCAAGAAAACTTATTACCCGATATTGAGTTTTTAAAAGTGCAAAATTACAAAAAAAATGTAAGGTTTTCTTGCCTTTCCCGCTCCATTTAACAATTTTTTGTTTTTTATTGCCAAACAAACCAGCCCGCCAGAAAGCGGAAAATGCCACAGGAGAAGCAAAAAAAAGAGTCCCAACACTTCACAGTGTCAGAACTCCAAAACAATCATTGATACTAATTGTTAAAATGCAATTATATGTAGTCAGTAGTTGTTTTTATCTCGGCAGGTTGAAGGCTTTTGTCATCTCAGCCATCTGCTCATCACTCATGCCCTCAGGCTCAAAGCCCATGGCGCGCGAGTTGATGTATATCTTTGCGCTCTTCGAAAGCACGTCTATCTGGTCAAAGGCATCCATCACGTCTAAGCCCTTGGCAAAGACACCGTGCTTCTCCCACATCACAACGTCATAGTCCTCAAGCTCCTTCAGCGTGGCATCGGCCAGCTCGTTGCTGCCGGGCAGGGTGTAAGGCACAATGCCCAAGCCTAACGGGCAGAAAGCCTTCGTCTCGGGAATCATCGACCAGAGAATGCGGGTCAGCACATCCTTGCCCAAGAACTCGCGCTTGTGGCTCATGGCCACCAGCTCTATGGGGTGCGTGTGAACGGTTGCCTTGTAGTCGCTGCCACTCTCGATAAGGTGGGCGTGAACGGTGAGGTGCGAAGGCAGCTCGCTGGTGGGCATCACGGCATTGTCGGCGATAATGACATAAGAGGCACAGTCGTCTAAGATGCGAATGACCGAGCCGTTGTCCATAGGCCAGCGCGCCAAGTCGCGCATGCGCTTGCCCGTACCCTTGCAGTAGAAATAGCAGCCTTTCAGGGCCGGCAGCGTAACGCCAATCTGCTTCACGTCGCTGATGGCCGGCAGCTGCCGCATCTCGTCGTCGGCATAGGCGGTGACATTGACCGTAATGTTTCCGCCATTACGCTCTGCCCAGCCATTCTGCCACAGATAGCCTGCCACTTCCGCAATCTTGTCAATCTCGGCCTTCAACCCGGAACGGCCTTCCAATATACTCTTCATAGGTTTGTTCATTTTTACGGTGCAAAGATATACCGAAAAATCGGTACGAAGCCATAAAATATGATTTAATGACCACGATTTATGATTTTTTAATTGATTTATATCAATTTCATGCTGAAAGCATGCAAAATTCAGAAGAAATTCGTACCTTTGCACACATGAACGAAAACCTGCAACAAACCAAATGGCCGGCTAACGTCATACTGGCCGATGCCGACTACATAGACCGGGTGGCATTTGACCTCATCGTCAACTTTGAGCGCATGATTGGCCGCCCCATCCCCAAGGCTGACCTGGCGCGCTGGATAGACTGCGTGGCGCTCGACGGCGGCATGCGCGAAAAGACCGAGACCGACACGCAGGAGACCATGGTGGCGCTCATCCACAGCAAGGGAAAGAAGCGGCTCGACCACTTCGTGCCTGATGACTTTGAACAACACCTGAACGGCATGGCGTTCAACGACAGCTTGGGCGAGTTCACGCTGTCGGCGTTCCCGGTCGAGGAGATGGTGAGCCTTGAAGACTTCTTTGCCGATGCCCTGCAAATGATTTGCGCCCAGCCAGAGGTGCGCCGCATCATGGTCATCCCGAATGCCGAGGATGAGCGCGTGTATTATAAGGTACGCGAGGTGCTGCGCAACGCCGACAATGAGAAGTGTGTCACGGTCTTTGCCATGCAGCCCCAGACCGGCGGCCGTTTCCAGCAGGAAATACTCGGCTACTCGCTCATGGCTGCACTGGGCATCCGCTCAGAGGAGATACACCCTCAGGAATCCTTATAAAAACCGCTATAAACCCTAAAAAGAAAACAGAAAAGATGGCAAAAGTATTGATGATTGGCGCCGGTGGCGTCGCAACGGTAGCTGCGTTCAAGATAGCACAGAACGCAGATGTCTTCACGGAGTTCATGATTGCAAGCCGCCGCAAGGAGAAGTGCGACCAGATAGTGGAGGCTATCAGCAAGAAGTGCGAGCAATCGCCAGAAACCTTCAACATCAACCCCGCAAGCATCAAGACGGCGCAAGTGGATGCCGATGATGTGGAACAGCTGAAGGCGCTGTTCAACAGCTACAAGCCAGAGCTGGTGATTAACCTTGCCCTACCCTACCAAGACCTGACCATCATGGAGGCGTGCCTGGCCTGCGGGTGCAGCTATCTGGATACGGCCAACTACGAGCCGAAAGATGAGGCACACTTCGAATACTCGTGGCAGTGGGCCTACCGCGAGCGCTTCAAGGAAGCCGGGCTGACCGCCATACTCGGCTGCGGATTCGACCCGGGCGTAACAAGCATCTACACGGCATACGCCGCCAAGCACCATTTCAAGGAGATTCAGTATCTGGATATCGTTGACTGCAACGCCGGCGACCACCACAAGGCTTTCGCCACGAACTTCAACCCGGAAATCAACATCCGCGAGATTACCCAGAAAGGACTTTACTGGGAGAACGGGCAGTGGGTGGAGACTGAGCCGCTGGAAATACACAAAGACCTGACCTATCCGGGCATCGGCCCGCGCGACAGCTACCTGTTGCACCATGAGGAGATAGAGTCGCTGGTGATTAACTACCCCACCATCAAGCGAGCCCGCTTCTGGATGACCTTTGGCCAGCAGTACCTGAAGCATCTGGAGGTAATTCAGAACATTGGCATGAGCCGCATAGACGAGATTGAGTATGAAGCGCCGCTGGCTGATGGCACAGGCACTGCCAAGGTGAAGATTGTGCCGCTGCAATTCCTCAAGGCCGTGCTGCCCAACCCGCAAGACCTGGGCGAGAACTACGAAGGCGAGACCAGCATCGGCTGCCGCATCCGTGGCATCGGCAATGACGGGAAAGAGCATACCTACTACGTCTACAACAACTGCTCGCACCGTGCCGCCTACGAAGAGACTGGCATGCAGGGTGTCAGCTATACCACGGGTGTGCCTGCCATGATTGGCGCCATGATGTTCTGCAAGGGAATATGGCGCAAGCCCGGTGTCTACAACGTAGAGGAGTTCGACCCAGACCCGTTCATGGAGCAGCTGAACAAGCAAGGTCTGCCCTGGCACGAGATACATGACGGAGACTTGGAGCTGTAACAGCCACTGCGAGTGGCAGCTCCGCCACACGGAACAAAAGAGCCGCCCTCCTCATGGAAGGCGGCTTTCTTATGCCGTATAGCAAAATGGCTGCGCGGCTTAGAGCGGTGTGCCCGGTCTGCTCTGCCAGCCCTTCGAAGAACTCGAACTGGTAGTGCGGCGCTGGGTCGTGCCTTTCTTTGCGCCAGAGGAAGCTGCCCGCTGCACACGCGAGCCGCCCACCACCTTGCCGCTGCTGTTGAACTGCACGGTCTGCATCTTGCCGCTGGAAGTGTAAATCCAATCGGTGCGGCCGTTGCTGCTTGAGGCGGTGCGGTCGGGGTCGCCAATGGAAAGAACGACCTCCTGTTCCGTCATGCCGATAAGAACGCGGCCCTGGCGAATGGCGGTGCGAACAGCCTGGCTCGTCTTGCTTGAAATGCCCTCGCCCACGGCAAACAGATAGCCGAAGTAGTCTTCCTTCTTGCCGTCAATGTCGCCTGTCACATCATCGACATTGACAAAGGTAACCTCTTTGTAGTAGACACGGCGCGACTCGGGCTCGGTGAGTGTCAAAGTGACATAGCTGCGCACACCCGTCGGCTTAATATCGTCAATGGTGAAGGAAGTCATCTTTGGCATGGAAACGGCGCGCTCGCGGCCGTCGTCATTTGTCTTCATCTCGGTGGTGTACTTCGTGTGAACGACTTTGCCAATGTAGTCCTTGTAGCCTTTCGAGGTCTCCAGCATGGCATCTTGCAGCTCGAAAGAGCCTTCAAAGGCAAACTTGGTGTTGTCCATGATAAACTCATCATCGCGCATACCGCTGTTTGTCCTTGAGATAGCCACATTCTGATAGAACTCATTGCCGTCTTTGTCCTCAACGATAATCTTTACGGGGAAGCTGCGCGTTCCCACACCAACGGCCTTGACTGTCACCAGCTGGTTTTCCTTGACCTTCACCTCCTGGAAACCATCGCTGTCGTAGTCGGTATCTATGCGATAGAGAGTGGCTTTGGTGAACATCTGCCGACCCACCAGCTTGTCGCGGGCAATGTCTACGTCGCCCAGATAAGCCAGCGTTGGCACACCGAGCTTGCCGTAGCAATAGTCATCGAAAGAGCCGCTGGGGATTTCGTAGTAGTACGGCTTGTTGTCATCTTGGCAAAGGAAGTTGATGCGCGAATGCCCGTCGGAAGACTCGTTATGACCTTGATAAATCATAATCTTGTGCCGAAGTGTCATGCTGCTGACCTCCTTGCCTGTGTTGGCATCGGCAAAAGTCTTGACAATCATGTCATACTTGTCAGGTATTACCATGAACTTCATGCCTTCCTGCCAGTCGCACAGGCTGTAGAACTTAAAATTCTCGGAAATGAAGTCATGCGCCTTCTCTTCTTCCTGCTTCTCGCCTTCCTGGCCGTCTTGCACCACAAGAGAGGCAGCTGCCTTCTTGGCATTCTTTGTCTTTACTAAGTAGTCTGCCGATGTCTGGGCAGAAACCGTCATAGACACAAGGGCAAACCCTGCCGCAAAAATCATCTTCTTCATATATGACACGATTATATTTTGTATTCTGTCTGCAAAATTAATAAATAAATTTGATACTTGTGCCAAAATGACGTAACAAAAATTATTTTTTCGCAAAAAAAATCATTTTGGCACATGCTTTGCTATATAATCTGCGGATTTTCATCCAAAAAAACTTGGTAATTAACAATAAAAAGATAAGAATTATGGGAAAGATTATTGGTATTGACTTAGGAACAACGAACAGCTGCGTTGCCGTATTCGAAGGCAACGAGCCTGTAGTGATTGCAAACAGCGAAGGCAAGCGTACTACGCCTTCAGTGGTTGGTTTCATTGACAACGGCGAGCGTAAGGTGGGCGACCCCGCCAAGCGCCAGGCCATCACCAACCCTAAGAACACGGTCTACTCCATCAAGCGCTTCATGGGCGAGAACTGGCAGCAGACAGAGAAGGAAATCTCACGTGTACCTTACACGGTTGTCAACGAAGGGGGCTACCCGCGTGTCGACATCGATGGCCGTAAGTACACGCCGCAGGAAATCTCGGCCATGATACTGCAAAAGATGAAGAAGACTGCCGAGGACTATCTTGGCCAAGAAGTGACTGATGCCGTCATCACCGTGCCGGCCTACTTCTCTGACTCTCAGCGCCAAGCCACGAAAGAAGCTGGTCAGATTGCCGGCCTCAACGTGCAGCGCATTGTCAACGAGCCGACTGCTGCCGCTTTGGCATACGGTGTCGACAAGGCCAACAAGGATATGAAGATTGCCGTGTTCGACCTCGGTGGCGGTACGTTTGATATCTCTATCCTGGAGTTCGGCGGCGGCGTGTTCGAGGTACTCTCAACCAACGGTGACACTCACCTCGGCGGTGATGACTTTGACCAGGTAATCATTGACTGGCTGGTACAGGAGTTCAAGAACGATGAAGGTGCTGACCTGACTGCCGACCCAATGGCCATGCAGCGCCTGAAGGAAGCTGCCGAAAAGGCCAAGATTGAGCTGTCAAGCTCCACCTCTACAGAGATTAACCTGCCATATATCATGCCTGTAGCCGGTGTGCCCAAGCACCTGGTGAAGACACTGACTCGCGCCAAGTTCGAGCAGCTGGCCCACGGGCTGATTCAGGCTTGTCTGGCTCCGTGTCAGAAGGCCATCGCCGATGCCAAGCTGACTACTGCCGACATAGATGAGGTCATCCTCGTTGGTGGCTCAAGCCGCATCCCCGCCGTACAGGAACTCGTGAAGAACTACTTCGGCAAAGAGCCTTCAAAGGGTGTTAATCCTGATGAGGTAGTAGCCGTTGGCGCCTCTATTCAGGGTGCAATCCTCAACAAAGAGGGCGGAGTGGGCGACATTGTCCTGCTCGATGTTACTCCGCTGACATTGGGTATCGAGACACTCGGCGGCGTAATGACCAAGCTGATTGAGGCCAACACGACTATTCCTTGCAAGAAGAGCGAGACCTTCTCAACTGCGGCCGACAACCAGACCGAAGTGACTATCCACGTGTTACAGGGTGAGCGCCCCATGGCTTCTCAGAACAAGTCCATCGGCCAGTTCAACCTCACAGGCATCGCACCTGCCCGCCGCGGCGTACCTCAGATTGAGGTGACCTTTGACATCGATGCAAACGGCATCTTGAAAGTGTCGGCAAAAGATAAGGCAACAGGCAAGGAGCAGGCCATCCGCATCGAGGCTTCGTCTGGTCTTTCTCAGGATGAGATTAACCGCATGAAAGCCGAGGCTGAGCAGAACGCCGAGAACGACAAGAAGGAACGCGAGCGTGTCGACAAGATGAATCAGGCAGACTCCATGATATTCCAGACTGAGACTTTCCTGACCGAGAATGGTGACAAGATTGGTGCTGACAAGGCCAACGTCGAGCAGGCTGTACAGCAGCTGAAAGATGCTCACAAGAGCGGTGACATCGCTGCCATTGACAGTGCCATTGCCAACCTGAACCAAGTCATGCAGGCCGCCTCTGCCAAGATGTACCAACAGGGGCAAGCTGGTCCTCAGCCCGATGCTGATGCCGGCCAGCAGGCTCAGTCAAACCCGAATGACGATGTTCAAGATGCCGATTTCGAGGAAGTCCATTAATAACTCAAACTGAAACAAAGTAATTTCAC
>JAFLSH010000089.1 GCA_022511055.1 Prevotella sp.
GGAGTAATTTTCAAAACTCCCATACTATTTTCCGAAACTCGCCGCGGTTCAGCCGAAAGAACATTTGGCTTAACTTCTCTAACACCCTTAACTCCTAAAAAGCACATATATAGTAGCCATACAAGCTAAACGCCCCACACCCCCGACACCCCTTACACCCTACCGCCATAACCCACTGATTATCAATACCATTTTTGCTAACTTTGGGTGTTGGGGTACTAAATCCCCCTACACCCCGACCTACACCCAATGTCTGAATTCGGGGTGTAGGGGGTGTTGAGGGTGTGGGGTGTTCAGTTCGATTAGCCACTATATACGCGCGCACGCGCGTAAAGGCGGCGGCGCGCCTACTGCTTTTTCTTTCCCCAGTAGGTCTGTGTGCCGCCGTAGTTGTAGCCGGCATAGACAATGGTGGCCTTGCGGGGCGAGGCTTCCCAGTCGAGTTCGCGCTGAACGTAGAGCTTATAGTTAGAGCCAATCTTCAAGATGCGCTTCTCGGCATCCCAGCTCCACTCGCTGCCGGTGAAGGGCGCGCCCTGCACCTTGTGGTCTTCGCCGAGGGTGATGGTGACTGACTTCTGCTGCACCCGATACTCATACTTCAGGGTGATGTTCTCCCACTGCCCCACCAGCTCGTCTTCGCTGATGGGGGCCTGCGGCACGGCACCGTAGCGCTCGGGCATGACTATGGGCCAGCCCTCCTCGGTCCAGCGGATACTGCGCACATGACCCACCATGAGCGCGTTGCTGTAGGGATTGCCGCCTACATTCTCAGGGAATCGCGCCTGCGAGGCATAAAACCAGTTGCCCTGCCCGTCGTCGAAGATGCAGCAGTGGCTGATGCCCACCCAGCCGTCGCCGTCGGCAAACTTATAGGGGTGGGTCACTATGGGGTAGGCATCGCCGCCGGTGGTCACGTTGCTGCCGTTGCCGCCGCCGGAGCCATAGCGATAGTAGGGGCCGGTGATGTTGCGCGAGCGGACTACGCGGGTGTTATAGGCCACGGCCAGCTCATCGTAGGCCAGGAACAGGTAGTAGTAGCCCGTCTCGGGGTTGTAGACCACCTCCGGCGCCTCAGAGCCCTGCCAGCGGTCACTGGCGTTGCGGGTGAAGATGCGCTTGCCGTAGGCCGCCTCGTTGGCCGCGCCCCACGGGTTGGGCAGGGGGTCGGTCAGGGGCTTGCCCGTCTCGGCATCGAGCTGCACGGCGGCAAAGCCTGAGTGCCACGAGCCGTAGACAAGCCAGTGGTCGCCCTCGGGCGTAATGACGTATGAGGGGTCAATGGCGTTGTACTTATAGTAGCACGACTGCCAGGCCGTTGGCGACACGCGGAAGCTGAGGTTGCGGTCGGAGTAGTTGGTAATGACAAAGCCGCGGTCCTGCCAGCTGTTGGCATCGGCGGGGTTGTCGGTCTCCATCAGGCCGATGAAGGCGCGCTCTCCCCAGGTGTTCGGCCCGTCGATGTAGCCGGGAATGGTGATGACATAGTAGAGGCGGTAGAGGTCGTGGCTGACACGGCGGGCGCAGGGGGCCCAGTAGCCGAAGTCGCCGCCGCTCCAGTTGACCGTGCTTTCGCCCAGCCCCATCTCGGCGCGTATCTCGTTGAGCTTGGGCTTCACCCACGCGGGCAGCGACTTCATGACCGCGCCCACGGCCTCCCACTCGACCAAGTTCTTCGAGCGGCGGCAGTAGAAGTGGCCGTTAGAGCCGCCGATGGGGTTGCCGTAGCCGGCATCGGTCTGGAACATGTAGTAGTAGCCGTCGTCGGCCCGCATGACCGTGGGGTCGTGAACGTTGGCCAAGTTCCAGCTGGCGCGGCTGCCCCACCCTGCGCGCGAGACATAGTTGTCGTTATACCTGTCGCCGCTGGGCGCTTTGTAGGCGGCAAGCCGTGCCTCCATCGTGGCCACGCTGATGGCCTTAATCTTTGAAAGCTCGGTGTTGGGGTTGTAGCTGGTGGTCTTTGAGATGCTCCAGTCGTCGCCGCGCTGCCTGATGTTCAGGTCAGTCCACTCGTAGACACTGCCGTCTTCCATCTCAACAATATACTGTGCGCCGGCCTGGCTGGCGGCAACCGTCAGCAGGGCTGTGGCAAGTGCTGTACGTACTGCTCTCATCGCTTCATGAATTTAAGGGTGACACTGCCAACTTTCAGGATATAGGTGCCGGTGGGCAGACCGCTGACATCAAGGGTCTGCTCTGCGCCGCGGGCCTTGAGCTGCCGCAGCTGGCGGCCGGAGAGGTCGAAGAGGCTGATGGCAGCCCCCTCGGGGCAGCCCCGCAACAGGAGCTGGCCGGCCACCGTGCCGCCGTAGACCTGCGGCACAGGCTGCGGCCCCTTGACCGTGGGCAGGGCCGTCGGGTCGAGCTGGCGGAAGCTGATGCTGGCCACGTCGCCGATGAGCCGCCCGTCTTTGCAGACAATGGTCAGCGCCGGCTTGTGGTCGGAAGTCAGAAAGAAGGCCACGTTGTCCATGGCGGCCAGCGGCGTGTCGGGGGCGGCGGTAGCCACCACGCACCACTGGGTCTGGGCCGTCGCGCTGAGCGAGAGCCAGACCGTGAGTAGAAGTAGGATTTTTTTCATGTTCGTCTGTTTATTTTTCTTATCAGGTTGGAATGAGCAAGACTGCCGCCGTCAGAACTCCAGCACCAGGGTCTGCCGCGGCTTCAGCGGCAGGTCGGTGGTCAGGTCGTAGTAACGGTTGGTGAGTATGTCCTTGGCGCGCCGGGCGCTGCCCAGCACCTCGGCGTAGCGCTCCACCGTCAGCGCGGCGGGCCGGGAAGTGCCGTTGAGTACGGTCAGCACGGTGCGCCCCCCGTGCCGGCGGGCCACCACGTAGACACCCTTGTAGGGAATGAACTGGGTCTGGCTGCCCTTGGTAATGACCTCGTTGCCCTGCCGCCAGTGCAGCAGGCGGCTCAGCCACTGGAACATCTGCTGCTCGGCGCGGGTGCGGCCCTCGCGGGTGAAGGCGTTGTGGGTGTCGCCGGGGAAACCGCCGGGAAAGTCCTTGCGCACGTTGCCGTCGGTCACCTCCTTGGTGCCGTTCATCAGTATCTCCGTGCCGTAGTAGAGCTGCGGGGTGCGGTTGACGGTGAGCAGCAGCGCCAGCGCCTGTTTCAAGGCGAGCGTGTCGCGGCCGTTGCCAAGGAAGCGGTCGGTGTCGTGATTCTCAATGAAGGCCATGACACTGGCGGGATTGGGATAGAGATAGTCGTAGACAAAGGAGTTGTAGATGCGGTTCAGCCCCTGCCACCAGTCGTCGGTCTCCTCGTTCTTGGCCTGGTTTAGCTTGTCGAAGAACGAGAAGTCCATGACCGTCTTCAGGTAGGTGGAGCCGCCCTGACTGCCGCCAAGGGCGGGCAGAAGGGGGCTGCGCCCGCCGGCGGCGGGGGCGGCCTGCCAGGCGGCGGTGTAGGCGGGCTCGGTGACCCACGTCTCGCCAACGGTGTTGAAGTTGGGGTACTCGGCGGTCAGCTCCCGCATCCACTGGGCCATGGCATCGGCGTAGGCATAGGGGTAGGTGTCCATGCGTATGCCGTCGATGCCCACGGTCTCTATCCACCAGATGCTGTTCTGAATGAGATAGCGCATCAGGTGGGGGTTGTGCTGATTCAGGTCGGGCATGGAGGGCACAAACCAGCCCTCGGTGGTCTCGCGCAGGTCGACCTGCGAGGCGTATGGGTCTACCACGGGCGTGAGCTTGTAGCTGGTCTGCAGATACTTGCCCTTGGCCGGCTCTGAGCCGTCGGCGCTGGCGGTGAAGCCTGTCATCGGGTCGCGGCCGCTGTCGGTCTCGTCGAGCCAGTCGGGGGTGTTCAGCCAGTCCTTGCTCGGCATGTCGCGGGTCCAGGGGTGTTCAAAGCCTGAGTGGTTGAATATCATGTCCATCACCACCTTCAGCCCCCGCTGGTGCGCCTCGTCGCAGAGGCGGCGGTAGTCGTCGTTTGAGCCGAAGCGGGGGTCAACGCGATAGTAGTTGGTGGTGGCGTAGCCGTGGTAGGTCGAGAAGCCGTTGGGGGTGTCGGGCGAGTCGTTCTCAAGCACAGGTGTCAGCCAGAGGGCGGTCACACCCAGCTCGGTGAAGTAGTCAAGGTGTTCGCGGATGCCGTTCAGGTCGCCGCCGTGGCGCAGCGAGGGCTGGCTGCGGTCTTCCACGTAGGGGCGCATGCCCTTCACCTGCGCGGGGTGGTTTGCCCCCTGGGCAAAGCGGTCGGGCATGAGCATGTAGAGTACGTCGGCATTGGTGAAGCCCATGCGCTCGGCACCGCTCTTCTCGCGGGCCTTGAGCTGGTAGGGCACTCGCAGGCGGCCGCCTGCGCTCTTCAGCTCGAGGGTCATGGTGCCGGGCTGCGCGCCGTGCAGGCTCAGGTAGACCAGCAGGTAGTTGGGCGAGTCGAGGCGCACCAGGCTGTCGACAGCCGCGCCGGGGTAGTCGGTGGTAACGCTCTGCACGTCGCGGATGCCGCGGCCGTAGACCATGAGCTGCACCTGCGGATTCTTCAAGCCCACGTACCAGTCGGTAGGCTCGATTCGGTCAATCACTATTTTCTTTGCTGCGCTCATTGTCAATAGTTGTGCCACAAGGGCGATGAATAGAAATGGTCGTTTCATTGTCTTTTTTTGAATATACATGTTTGTCGGCACGCTGCACGGAGAGGGGGGGTAGCGGCCGTCAGTCGTGGATTATCAGGGCAGACTGCGCGCCAACCGTGGCGCGGCTGCCGGAAATCAGGGTCGTCGACTGCTCGTCAATCTCGCCGTTCCGGCAGACAACGGCGTAAGTGCCGCGGGGTATGTCGACCGTCTGCTCCGTGCGGTTGGCATTCAGCACAACGATAATGTTGCGCCAGTCGTCGCGCCCGGCGTAGTCCTTCAGCCGGAAAGCCACCACGCCGGCGGGCGCATCGAGGAACTCCAGATGCTTGCGCACCAGGTGGGCATCGCCCAGGCGGAAGGCGGGGTGATGGGCGCGCAGGGCTATGAGGTCTTTATAGTACTTGAACACCTGCGGATAGCGCGCCTTGTTGGCCCAGTCCAGGTGGTTAATCTCGTCGGGCGACTTGTATGAGTTGTGTACGCCCTGCTTGGTGCGCAGCAGCTCCTCGCCGCAGAGCATGAAGGGCACTCCCTGAGAGGTGAAGACGGCGGTCTGGGCGAGCAGGTCGAGGCGAATGAGTTCGGCCTCGGTCAGTCCGGGCACGGAAGCGCGCAGGCGGTCGGTCAGGCACATGTCGTCGTGGCAGCTCACGTAGGCCATCATCTGCGTAGGCTCGGCCGCCCAGGGGGCTTTCGAGTAGTTCACCTGCGTCATGTCGACCTGCGGGTGGCTGATGGCGCCGGCAATGCCGAACTTCAGGCTTTCCTCGTGGCCGGCAAGCCCGGCAAGGAAAGCGCCCTTGCGGTCGTCGTCAAACGGCCCGCGAAGGCCGTCGCGCAGCTCGTCAGAGAAAGCGGCTATGCCGGGCATCTGCCCGATGTTGGCCTTCATGCCGAGCTGCTCGGTGGGCAGCGCACAGGCACCCGCGCTCCAGCCCTCGCCGTAGATGAAGATGGAAGGGTCGAGGGCGTTCAGCTCGCGGCGGATGGCGTTCATCGTCTCTATGTCGTGAACGCCCATCAGGTCGAAGCGGAAACCGTCAACGCGGAACTCGTTGTACCAGTATTTCACGCTCTCCAGCATGAAGCGGCGCATCATCGGCCGCTCTGAAGCGGTCTCGTTGCCGCAGCCCGAGCCGTTGGAGTACTGGCCGTCAGCGGTCTTCCGATAGTAATAGTCGGGGTAGGTCAGCTGAAAGTTGCTGTGGTCTATGTCGTAGGTGTGGTTGTAGACCACGTCGAGTATCACGGCTATGCCGGCCTGGTGCAGCGCCTGCACCATCTGCCTGAACTCGCGCAGGCGGCAGGCGGGGTCGTAGGGGTCGGTCGAGTAGCTGCCCTCAGGCACGTTGTAGTTCACCGGGTCGTAGCCCCAGTTGTATTGCGGCTCGGCAAGGCGGGTCTCGTCGACAGAGCCGTAGTCGTAGCTCGGCAAGAGGTGTACGGCATTGACACCCAGCTCCTTCAGGTGGGCAATGGCCCACGGCTCTGTCAGCGCAAGGAACTTGCCGGGGTGCTGCGCATCGGGGCGGCTGATGGAGAAGTCGCGGTGGTGCAGCTCGTAGACCACCAGGTCGGCGGGCGACTTGATGACAGGGCGCTGGTCGCCCGCCCAGCCGGCGGGCACAGCCTGCTCTGCGGCAACAATGGCGCCGCGCCGGCCGTTCACACCCACGGCCTTGGCAAACACGCCGGGGCACTCGCCCCGCCCGGTGTCGAAGGTGTAGAAGCGCCCCATCAGGTCGCCCTTCACCGTCGCGGTCCAGATGTCCTTCTCGGCCGTGCGCCGCATCGCGACCGTCTTCAGGGCCTTGCCGCCCTGACCGTCTTTGTAGATGCGCACCTTGACTGCCTTGGCGGTCGAGGGGGCAAAGAGCTGGAACGTCGTCTGATGGGGGGTGTACGCCATCTCGCTGAAATCAAAATCCTGAGCTGCAGCCATGCCGGGCAGCAGAGCCGCCAACAAGCCTGCCAATATCGTTTTTCTCATGAGTTCATACCTATAGTTTCGCAGGCAAAGGTACACATTTTCCCAGAGACAGCGGCATCTTTGCGCCATTTTTTTCGTTCCGCGTGTTAAAACGTTTGCACGAAGGCGGCGAAACAGGCACACAGAGGCACGCCCACGGAGGGCGGCAGCAAGAAATCGGGCATAAAAATGGCGCAATGTGGCTGATATGTCGGAATTTTTTGCTATATTTGCACAGAAATTATCCGGCTATGCCGGAACAGCAAGAACTATAAAACACGAAAGACAACATGGCAACACTATCTCAAAGAAGCATGCGTGTCGGGATTATCGGCACAGGGTGGATAGCCGAAAAGGCGGCCATCACGCTCAACGGACTTAACGACTGCGAAGCATACGCCGTAGGCTCGCGCTCGCAGGAGAAGGCTGATGCCTTCGCGAAAACGTGGAACATTCGGAAGGCATACGGCTCGTATGCGGAACTGATAGCCGACCCGGATGTAGACCTGGTCTATGTGGGTACGCCCCACTCCCACCACTATGAAGTTACGCGGCAGGCACTGTTGGCAGGCAAGCCGTGTCTGGTGGAGAAGGCGTTCATGGCAAACCACCGGCAGGCCAAGGAGATAGTAGACCTGGCGAGAGAGCGGAAAGTGTTTCTGGCAGAGGCCATCTGGACCCGCTACCAGCCGATTGTCGGCACCGTCAGAAGCCTGATAGCCGAGGGGCGCATCGGTACGCCGCGCCTCGTCACGGCCACGCTGGGCTATTCCATGGGGCAGAAGCCGCGCATCATGCGGCCCGACCTCTGCGGCGGCGCGCTGCTCGACCTCGGGGTCTATGCCTTGAACTTCGTCAGAATGTTCTGCGATGCCGGCATCGTGAGCATCCAGTCGCAATGTGTCAAGTCTGACACAGGCATGGACCTTACCAACGCCATCAGCCTGGTGCTTGACAACGGCGTGCTGGCCAACGTGCAGTCGTCGGCCAGCTGCGTGGGCGACAACATTGGCGTGATAGCAGGCACAGAGGGCAACTTGATTATTGACAACATCAACAACCCGCAGCGCATCACCGTCAACACGCGCGACCGGGTATTTGTAGAAGACATCCCGGCGCCCAGGCAAATCACAGGCTATGAATACCAGTTCATCGCCTGTCGCCAGGCCCTGATAGACGGTCTGCTGGAGCCACGGGAGATGCCGCTCGCCGAAACGCTCTACATCATGCAGCTCATGGACAGCCTGCGCCGCCAATGGGGGGTCCGCTACCCGATGGACTAACGGAGCGGGCGTGTCGGCCGTGTTTTTCTTGATTCTTGCAAGAAACACTTGCAAGTCTCACAAATTTTGCTTAACTTTGCCGGCACGAAACAAGCCTAATTTTTAATAATGTTTCAAGATATGAAAGCAAAAACTATTCTTTGGCGGTCGATGCACGGCGTGTGCATCGCCGCAGTGGCTGCTTGTCTCTGTCTGGCTTGCTCCGAAGGCGATAATGTTTTAGGGGGGGTAATTCCGAGGAGGAGATAAAGGGCAGTGTGTCGTTCACCGTCGAGACGGCCGGGCTGGGCACCAGCGGCAGCGGCACTGCCGCCTCGCCCATCAGCATAGAGCCGGGCGGCATATTGAACATGTCAATCAGCCAGGAAAGCCGTTACACCGACCCTGATGGTAACGTTCACACCTGCAAGCCTGTGGCCACCATCAAACTGCATGCCGTGGCAGACACGGTGGCGGCTTCCGACCTGCAAACCCTGCTGACACTCAGGGGAACGCCCGATGTGAAGACCACCACCGAGGGCAGCAACCCGCGCCGCAGCACAACCGTGCAGACCTTCGCCGTCGGCGGTCAGGAAATTGTGTTCAACCTCTCGCACGAGGTCTACACCATCGTCAATTCGGCTTCGAAAACGGTGGAAATGCCCTACCTCAAGCCCGGCGAGGCCGCTTTCGGCGCTCCCAATGCCTCGGAGACGCGCACCGGCATGAGCCTTTCGGCCATCTCCGTGCGCCCGTTGTCGCTAACCCGCGCCGAGACCTTCACCGACAGTGCGGCGTATGAGATTGACATCCGCTTCAGCCTCCAGTTCGAAGGGGTGCATACGACAGCCGAGCAGCAGACACCGCTCAACTTCTCTGTCAAGTATGTCGGCATCGTGGAGACTGTCACCGAGCTGATCGACCCCTTTGCCGGGCTGACATGGTCGTGGCGAAACAAAGACGGGGCTACCATTGCAGCGCCGTTTGAGTGGAACGCCCACTCGGCTCAGCCGCTGGAACTGCACCTCAGTCAAGAGGCGGTATACACCAACATGTTCAGCCACACCATGACCGGCGCACCCACGGCGCAGCTCACGCTCACGGCGACAAAGGACACCGTCTGGGTAAGCTCAACAGACGAGCTGGAGCAACGGGGCATCCTCTCTGAGTCTGCCGTCACCACCACGGGCGAGAGCCCTGCACAGCACACCAAGACCTGCACCTACATTGTCAACGGGCAGACCCTGACCTTCTGCCTCGGCTGGCAGAGCGGCTGCACACTGGCCGATGCAGACATCGGCGAGCAGATAACCATGCCGAATGCCAAGTTTGGCGAGCTGACCGTGAAAGACATCGCCGTGGCGAAGCGCTCCGATGACGAGTTGGAAAAGCGCGGCTTGTCGCTCCATGCGGTAACCACCACCTTCACCTTAGAGCTTGTCAGCGAGGGGCTGGCGGAAGAAAAGCGCGAAACGGTCGACATCGCAGTCACCCATCTGGCTGTGATTGAGCCGAAGCTCGTCAAGGTAACGTACAAGCGCGGCTGGGAATGGGTCGAACCGCATGACAACATGATGCTCCTTTATTACGCGAGAGTGTACCGCACCCGCCATTATTCCAACGGCGAATCGTACACCGATACGTTTGGAGACACCGGGCATCCGGCTCATGTAGGTTTTGACTGGGGAGATAATCCCGAACCTATTAAATCCGGCGAGGGAGAAATCTATATTGTTGACGGCAAACCGGCAGAAGTTGAAAACATTGCCGATAGCATCTACAATATTACCCTAACTAAAGTAATTACAGCGCCGGCGGATGATAAGTTTTCCGTTGAGATTACATGGATAGATAAGTTCTGGAGTTGGGGGGAGGAAGGCAAAGTCGGTAACTGGGAGTATTACCGCCCCTCTAGTCGGTCTTTTGATGAGCAGTGTTTGGTTTTAGGTGACGATGTGGTTATTGAAGGGGATATCGGTACGCCGATTCCCTCAGACCTGAAGGACAGGAACAGCGGTTGGTATATGGGCGTATTTGGGTACGTATGTCTTTATAGTTTTGATTTGATGTTACACCGAGGAAACCGAAAGTCTGTCGCTTGGTTTACAAGCACATCTTTATATGATGAACGTTATGATCAGTTCCTCTTACTGGATGGGCGGATGTTCACGTTCTTAGATAAGAGTATTCGCCCTGACCCGGAGTTTAACGGTTGGGTGGAGGAAGTGCCGGGTGGCTGGAAAAGCTATCATGAAATGAAGATGCGATATATGGGCAGAAACTTCCGCGCCACAATTCGCATAGACTACCTAATCAACCCCTGATTCCTACTTCACAACTCATAGGCAAAAAATGCAAAAGCAAAACGAGAGCAAAAGAAATGAATAAGAACACATCAACGACAACGAAAGCCAAGGGCTGGAGTGTTTATTACGTAACTGGTGATGGGTAGGCAAAATACGAAGGCGTTGACGAGACAATGGACATCACCCAGCCAACAACAGCAACTATGGAAACCGTAGACACCGTCTACACCCTGTCAGGTCAAAAGATAAGCGGCAACAGTCTAAAGAGCAAAAAAGGCATCTACATTATCGGCGGAAAAAAGGTAATTGTCAAATAGATGAAAAGGCAATTGCGAAATAGACCAAAGGGTAATTGTCAAATAGATGAAAAGGTGATAGCGAGATAGACAAAAAGGAAATTGCCAAATAGATGAAAAGGCGATTGCGAAATAGACCAAAGGGTAATTGTCAAATAGACTAAAAAGCGGTTACGAAAAGTTGATTGGCAAATAGGCAAAAACCCG
>JAFLSH010000009.1 GCA_022511055.1 Prevotella sp.
TTGTTACGTTATTTGACTGCAAAGGTACGAACTTTTTCCGTATTTATAAGTTGAACGGAATCAATTTTTTTGTCTTAATGTCGCGGTTATTGCAATTAATGGTATGAAATCATCTGACTGCGGCGTTAAGGTTGCGCTTCAAGAAGAACTGGCGGGTGGCGGCGAAATATGTCAGCACCCCCATGGCGTTGACCACCGCCACAGTCCAGAAGGTGCAGTCGTAGCCAAGATGCTCGGCAATGAATCCGCCAAGCAGTATGCCGATTCCTACGCCAATATCCCACGAAATCAGAATGGTGCTGTTGGCAGTGCCGCGCTGGTTGTTGTGCGCCACGCTGAGAATCATGTTCTGGAACGCGGGCCACATATGGCCGTTTCCTAATCCTATCAGCAATGCCGAGCCGTAATATCCTGCCCAGACTGCCAGACTGCTGCCGGGAAAGAGGGTGGGCAGGGCAATGAACAGCGTGTAGCCGACCCATGAGAGCATCATGCCCTCGGCGGCATTGTGGGTCAGCCGGCCTTCGCGCAGGGCTTTGCCGCCCTGCAACCGGGAGAGTATCAGGCCGATGGAACACAGCATGAAATAGGTGCCTGTGCCGCCGGTGATGCCCAGCCGCTCCTTGCCATAGATGGCGAGATAGTTGCTGAGTACCCCGAAGCAGAAGCCGAAGGCTACCATGTTGGCGCCCAAGAGCCATCCGCGCACCAGAAAGAAACGGTCGAGCGATAGCTTTGACTTGTTTTTCACAATCGGTCTGGCGGGCAGCCTGACCGTGGCATCAACCAGCCACCCCAGGCAGGCCACCACCAGGGCCAGCCAGAAGAGCAGCTCGAAACTCTGGGTCAGCTTGTAGAGGAAAATGCCTATGGTTGGCGCAATGGCCATGGCCAGGTTGTTGCTTAGTCCGTAATAGCCAATGCCCTCGGTGCGGCGTGAGCTGGGCAGCACGTCTATGGCCACCGTCGAATTTGCCACCGTCAGTGCGCCGAAGGGGCCGCCGTGCAAGGTGCGCACAATGGTGAAGAGCAGCAGCGAAGAAGCGGCCAGATAGCCGGCAAAGAAGATAGAAAATGCCGCGAAACAGACCAGCAAGACGGTCTTTCGCGGAAAGGAGTCAACCAGAAAGCCGCTGAAGGGGCGGAACAGCAGTGCGGTGATGGTGTAGCCGGAAAGCACCAGTCCTATCACGTCTTTCGTTGCCCCGAAATGCTCGCTCAGGTACAAGGGCAGCAGCGGGGTTAGCACGTAGAAAGCGAAGAAAAGCGAGAAGTTCGCTATCATCACTTTGCAGTAGTTCCGATTCCAAAGCCTTTCCATCACAAAAACGGCTCGCTACGAAAGGTAAAAGTCAAGACTATTTCGAGTACTTCTCAATCAGCTCGTCGGCCTGTGCATCGCCTAACTCCTTGGCTTTAAGAAGGTTTTTGACACCCTCGTCTTTCTGGCCCTTCAGGCACTGCGCCAGTCCGAGGAACAGGTAGCCGTCGCTCTGGTCTGGCGACAGCTTGACACACGTCTCGGCCGAGGCTATGGCATCATCGTAGAGGCCGACCCTCACTTGCAGCGAAGCCCTCTCGGCATAGTAGAACTCGTTGTCCGATTCCATGTCGATGGCCTTGTTGATGTCGTTCAGGGCCTGCTGGTACAGTCTGCCGCCGATTTCCGCCCGATGGCGGACATAGTAGAAACGGGCATTGACCTGCGTGGCCATCAGGCTCTCGTAGTCGTTGTAGTCAAAGACGGCCTCGCGGTATCTGCCGGCGAAGTCGCGGGCTTGGGCGCGGGCAAAGATGTAGGGTGCGGCCTCGCGCAAGTAGGGCTTGCTGAACATGGCCACGCAGCTGTCGAGCAGGGCCAGCTGTGCCAGCGTGTCTTTCTGCATCTCCTTGCAGCGCGATGCCTCGTAGAACATGTCGGCACTGCGCATGTCGCTCTGTAGCAGCCGCTCGTAGACCTGGTATGCCTCTTCGTATTTGTGTTGCGCGAAGAGTATGACCGCCTGCTGATGGATATAGACAGACAGCGGGTTTATCTGCTCTGCCTCGCGGGCTTCGCTCAGGGCCAGGTCGAATGACCACTTGTCGTAGGGGGTGTCGGCCATGTAAAGCTCCTTTTCGTAAATGAGCTTCGCGTAGCTGTAGTGGGCCTCGTCTTTCTTGTCGGTCACCTTGATGGCTTGCTCCATGTCCTGGCGAGCCGCTTCAAACTGCCGGGCGTTGGTCTCCATCTGTGCCCGGTAGATATAGCCGTCGGCGGCATCGGGGAATTTGCGGATAAAGTCCTCTATCAGCTGTACAAAGGTTGCCGAGTCCTGTGAGCCGTTGGCCACGTAGAGCGTGAGTATGGCCTGGTCGAGCGTGGCGGGCAGGTCTTTCTTGAGATTGGTCGCCCGCAAGGCAGGGTCGTTGATGCTGAGCCCGCTGATGCGCAGCGAGTCCGCAAAGCGGGCACTCACGGCATAGCAGAGGGTGTCGGCCTCGCTGTAGGGCTGCTGCATGAGCCCCACGACCTCGCCCTGCTCGTTCATGAGCGGTGAGCCGGCGGCGTTGTCGGGCATGGTCATGGCTACGGTGTAGTACTCGTATTCTGTCATGAAGGTCTCCAGCTTGCGGATGCTGCCCTCCGGCAGTTTCTTCTGCTCCAGATAGGGCATGAGCCACACGGGGCTGCCCTCGGTGGCGGTGGCTACCGATAGCGGCACAGACTTTTTCGTCGCCACCCTGAACTTGGCCACGTCATAGGTGTCGTTGGCACCCAGCATGCACTCAACGGGATACTCCTTGCCGGCGGCATCGATGACCACGGCCTGATAGGCACCGCGGAACGGGGCGTAGCAACTGACACCTTCGCCCTGCTCGCCGATGAAGAAGCCCGTGGCGCTGCCCAACAGCTCGCCGCTGGCGTTGAAGGTCTTGAGCATAAAGACGGATTTCGTGGCTTTCTTGGCCCATGAAAGCTGGGCAACGGCAGCCACAAGACAAAACTGGAATAACGAAATAATGATAACGAAGCGTTTCATCTCTGTTTGTTGTTATGGTTTTATTGGGGGATTCTTATATCTTCAGCAGTTGGCGGGCATTGGCAATGGCCGCCTCAGACACGTTGCTGCCACTGAGCATCTGGGCAATCTCGCTGACCCGCTCCTCTTGGCTTAGCTCGGTCATGGTGCTGGTAGTGCCGTCGGCCGTTTCGGTCTTCTGCACTTTGTAGTGCGTAGCGCCAAGGGCGGCAATCTGCGGCAGGTGGGTGATGCTGATGACCTGGCGCTCCAGCCGCCCCATCTCCTGCATGATTTCTGCCATCTTCTCGGCTATCTTGCCGCTGACACCAGTGTCTATCTCGTCGAAGATGATGGTGGGCAGCTTGACTGCGCTGCTAATCATGGCCTTCAGCGAGAGCATCACCCTGGCAATCTCGCCGCCAGAGGCTACCTGCGCCACAGGTTGCAGCGAAGTGGAGCTGTTGGCCGAGAAGAGGAACTGTACCTTGTCCTGGCCGCTGCGCGTCAGCTCTGTCGGGCTGATGTCAATGGCAAAGCGCACGTTAGGCATGCCTAACGCCTCCAGCCGCTGCTTCATGTCTTTCTCTATCTGGCGGGCAGCCTTGGTACGCAGCCCGGTCAGTACGGCAGCCTGCTGTCCGCATGCTGCCATCAGCTTGTCGCACGCCTGCTGGAGTTCTTGCAGGGTGTCGCTGCCGTTTTCTATCTCTGCCAGCTTTTGCTCAAGGTCGGCCTGAATGTCCAGCAGACCGGCAATGCTGTCGGTGTGGTATTTTCTTTGCAAGTCGTATATCTTGTCGAGCCGGGCGTTAATGGCATCCAGCTCGGCAGGGTCGAAATCAATGTCGCTCAGGCTGGCGGCCACTTCCTGGGCAATGTCTTTCAGCTCTATGTGGGCGGAGTCTAACCGCGCGGTCAGCTCTGCGGCGGCGGGGAACACGCGCTCAACGTTCCGCAGGGTGCTGGCGGCTGTCCGCAGCATGGTAACGATACCCGTGGCTTCGCCGGAAAGGGCATTGTCTGCCGTGAACAGGGCACTTTTAATGTCCTCGGCATGGGTCATGGTGGCACTCTTCTGTTCCAGCTCCTCCTGTTCGCCGTCAACGAGGCGGGCGGCAGACAGCTCATCGAACTGGAACTGCAAGAAGTCCTCGCGCTGGCGGTTGCTCTCAATGGTTTCCTTCAGTTCCTGCAACGCCTTCTGCCGTGCCTGCAGTTCGCCGTAAAGCTGGTGGTAGGTGTCGAGCTGCGCGGTGTCGTTGGCAAGAATATCTACCACGCTGAGCTGAAAGTCCTGTTTCTGAAGGAGCAGATTCTGGTGCTGCGAATGCACGTCGACCAGCCGCTCGCCCAGCTCTTTCAGAACGGTCAGGGGCACGGGCGTGTCGTTGACAAAAGCCCGGCTCTTGCCCGCCGCCGTCAGCTCACGCCTGATGATAGTGTTGTCAGGGTCGAACTCCATGTCGTTTTCAGCAAAGAACGGCTCCATGCCGTAGTGGCTGAGGTCAAAGTGGGCCTCAATGACACATTTGTCTGCCCCTTGCTTGATGGATTTTGAGTCGGCGCGCTGACCTAACAGCAGTCCAATGGCACCAAGGATAATGCTTTTGCCCGCACCCGTCTCGCCAGTGATAACCGAGAAGCCCGGGTGCAGTTGGATGTCAAGCGTGTCAATGAGGGTGAAATTCTTGATATAAAGTTGTTTCAGCATGGTGTCATTGTTTTATTTTCTCCCATGAGTTGTTCTGGGCAGCATTGATGGAGAAAAGAATGTCGTAGACCGCTTCCTTCTCTTTCTGGGTGCCCTTGCCCTTGTAGATGTTGGCCAGTTCATCGCGCTTGTAGTCAGTCCAAATCTGCGGTAGCTGGCTCATCGGCTTGTCCGAATGGGCTTTCTTGAGGTTTTCTTCCAGTGCTGTCGTTACGTTGGTGCGCCCGCGTTCCGCGTTGTTGGCCATTTCATCGAGCCCTTTCCGATAGTAGTCGTATTGCAGTTGGCGGAAAGGTTTCATCGCCTCGTCTAAATAGTCGTTGATGATACCAAAGCGGTTGCGTGAGTCCTCGAAGGCTTTCCATCCCGAGAATCCCAGGTCTTGGGCATTGTTGACCAGATTCATGCAACGCTGCAAGACATCTGTTCCGCCCAACGGGGCAAAGCTGTCTAAGTTCATGCCAATGATTAGGTAGGCATAGTAGGCGAAGAGGGCTGTCAGCTGGTTGTCGACCACCTCATCGTTGAAGTTCAGCTGGTCGAACTGCACGAACTCGAAGTTAAAGTTCTTGTCCGTGTTGTTGTACAAGGTGGTGGTGTAGCTGGCATTGTAGACAGGGCGGTTAGCCTGAATGATAGCCGAACACTCAAAGTGATTCTCGCTTTGGGTGTACTTGTTGACAGTAATGTTGAAGTTGCAGATAATGCGCTCGTTCTCCTGAAACTGCAGGTCTGTCCATTGCCGCTCATTGATGAACTGCTCCAGAGCCTGTTGCAGATTTTCAAAGACCGAGGCATCAGTGCCCTGGACTTTGGAGTGGTTGATGGTAATCTTGGCTTGCAGCTCCTGGGCACAGAGGGTAGAGGCAGAAAAGAACGGAGAAACGGAGAATAACAGCAGCGCAACACCCGTCAGGCGCAGCAGGGGTAGAATGTGTAGCTTCATTTCGTTCAGTACTTCAGTTCCTTCTTCTTCTCCAAATCATTGGCATTCGCACGGAATATTGGCATTCGCATGGGCGGAAAGTCAATTCCTTTGCGCCTCACGCAGCCTGATGCGCGTAAGCACCTGCTTGGTGTTGTACGTAAAGTCGCCACCAAGAATCCAGCTGTAATAGCCAGGGTCCATGCGCAGAACTTCCGCCACAGGGCGCCCCTTGTACTTTCCGAAGTTGAACACCTCGGTGCGCACACCGTTGATTTCAACCCAGATAACGCGCCCTGCAAAGTCAACGTTGTCGTTCTGCTTTGAGAAATCAGCCAACATCTGTATGTCATTCTGCAACACGCGGTCAGGCTCTTCCTGTACGCCCGGGGCATAATGGTCAAGCTCTGCTTGCAGCACACGGTAGGTAGCCTCAGTGTCCTGGTCGGCCCGGTGAGCCTCGAAATCGTCTTCCATTTTGCGCCCGCAATAGAACTTATAGGCGGCGGCCAGGTTGCGGCGCTCCATCTTGTGGAAGATGGTCTGAACGTCAATCAGCCTGCACTTGGAGAAATCGAAGTCAATGCCCGCTCTGAGGAACTCTTCGGCCAGCATGGGAATGTCGAAATGGTTGGAATTGAATCCGGCAAAGTCGCACCCCTTGAACTTCTCGCACAACTGGGCTGCCAGCTGCTTGAACGTGGGCTTGTCTTTGACTTCCTCGTTGGTAATGCCTGTCAGCTGCACCACCTCATTGGGTATCTGCCGCTCAGGATTGATGATTTCATTGCCACGCTCCTCATGGCCATCAGGGAACACCTTGATATAAGACAACTGGATAACCCGGTCTTTCACAATGTCAAGGCCGGTTGTCTCCAAGTCAAAGATAACCAGCGGTTTCTGTAGATTCAGTTTCATGCGCTTAGTCGTTAATCAGCATGGGCATCATCAGCATGAGAACATCCTGGTTCTCGGGCTGTTCAGAAGGCAGCACCAAGCCGGCACGGCTGGGGTCTGCCAGCTGAATAATCACTTCCTGACAGTCAAAGTTGCTCAGCACCTCGATGAATGAGCCGCCCTTGAAACCAATGCTCATCGGCTGGCCGCTGTATTCGCAAGACATGCGCTCTGTGGCGGTCTTTGAGAAGTCGTAATCCTCAGCATCAAGTTGCAGCGCGCCGCTTTCGACATGGAAACGAATCAAGTTGCTGGAGTCGTTGGCAAACGGCTGAACGCGGCGCAAAGCTGCAAGCAGCCCCAGGCGGTCAACGGTCAGCTGGTTGGGGTTGCTCTGCGGGATAACCGAATTGTAGTTGGGGTAGCGCCCTTCGATAAGGCGGCACTGCAATGAGCCATCACCGTAGTTAATCTCGGCATTACGCTCATCGAAGCGAATCGTAACATCGCCACCATCTTTGCCAAGCAGATTCTTCAGCAGGGCAGCCGGTTTCTTTGGCAGAATGAATGAGGCAGGCTGGTCGCTCTTGACCGTGAAAATCTTGTTACGGACCAGTTTATGCCCATCGCTGGCCACCACCGTCAGACAGTCAGGGGTCAGGTCGAAATAGATGCCGTTCATAACGGGGCGAAGCTCGTCTTGGGCCGTGGCAAAGAGCGAGCGGTTGATATTGTCATTAAGCAACTGGTTGCTGATGGTGATGGTGGTAGCCGAGTCGCTCATCTTCTGCGCAACCGGGAACTCATCGGCATTTTCTATCGGCAGCGAAAACAGACCGTTCTGATAGCTAATCTTGGCAATGTTGGTCTGCTGGTCAACATCAAAGGTGATAGGCTGCTCAGAGAATCCCTTCACGGCCTCGAGCAAGTCGTGATTGCCAATGGCAAAGCGGCCATCAGTGTCACTTTCAGTCAGTGCCACAGTGGTTTGCATGGTGTTCTCGCTGTCAGATGCTGTCAGCTTCAACGTTTGCCCAGTGATATCGAACACGAAGTCGCCTAAGATGGGGAGTGCATTTTTGCTGTTGATTACTCGTGAAAGAGCTGTGAGTTTACTGCTTAACGCAGTACTTGATACGGTAAATCTCATAATATTTAATTTTTTTATTTCCTCAAAATGGACTACAAAGATAAGAAAATTTCGTGTGAACAAAAAAAAATATGAATAAAATTTGCGGTTTTCAAACTATTTTTAGTAATTTCGCACTCTCAAAAAACATAAAACAACAAATAATACATTATATTTATATGGAATTAACAGGTAGAATTATTGCTGTATTGCCAGCCCGGAGTGGTGTCTCAGCACGTGGCAACTGGATGTCACAGGAGTATGTAATTGAAGTTCCCGGCCAGTACCCAAGGCGCTGTGTGTTCACGGTCTTTGGTGAAGACCGTATCCGCCAGTTCAACATTCAGAACGGTGAAGACCTGACGGTGCAATTTGATATTGATGCCCATGAGTACCAGGGGCGTTGGTTTAATGACATACGGGCTTACAACGTGCTGCATGGTATGGCATCTCAGCCAGGCATGCCTGCCGGTGATGCTGGTGCGGCTCCTTTCGCATCGGCACAGCCCGCCGCAGCGCCGCAAGCCGCAGCCGCTCCGTTCCCACCGGCACAGGAGCCCGCATCAGAAGGGTCGGCAGATGACCTGCCCTTCTAATGCCCAAAGTAATACTGTTTGCGGCGGCGCGTAATCTGGCCGTAATTGATGGCGTGAACAGAACAATGGTGATAACAGCTGAGACAACAAGTGCAGCTGTTATCATTTTTCCATGAAGGCAGGTCTGTTAGCTCAATATTGTCTGTAGGGCAGACCTCAGCGCACTTTCCACAGTGCAAGCAGACCTCAGCATCAACCGTGAACTTCTTATCACTAATCATGAAACGGTTGAAATAGGCACCTATCACATGAGAATAGGTGTAGGGTAGGGCACCGCGCACAATCTGACTGAAACCAGATTGCCGTTGCTCAACCAATCGGCAGAAAGGCTCCAGTTCCTGGGCAGCCTGACTGATTTTTGCCTGCTCACGCTCAGGAGTGTCAGTGTACATAAACGGCAGGCAGACATAGCTTTCCGGCATAATGAGTGACAGAGTGCTTTGCAGGGTTATCTGCTTGCCAGATAGCAACTTGCCAAGCATGTCCATGGCTCTGCCGGCACTGTCTCCGCAAGTGCATAGCGCATAGGCATAATGGCCGTTGCTGTTGCTAAGTTGCATCTTGGCGATAAACTGCCTGACGATTTTAGGCGGTTGCCACCCATGTACGGGAAAGCAGAAGCCAATGCGCTCGCCTTCGGAAAGTTCATACCTGCACTCGCCCTTCAGTTCGTCTGGAATGAAAAGCAACCGCTCGTTAGTCACTTCGGCCAGCCTCTCTGCTGCCCACTTTGTATTGCCTGTACCTGAAAAATAGAATATCATGGTGCAAAATTATAAATAAAATGCCAACTTGAGGGCATAAAAATGAAATATTTTGTAACTTTGCAGCCGAAATGAGATATTTTGTGACTTTCAGCTACAATGGCGGCCGCTACCACGGGTGGCAGATACAGCCAAACGGTGATTCTGTTCAGCAGCAACTGCAACATGCGCTGACATTGCTGTTGCGCCAAGACATTACGGTGACAGGGGCTGGCCGGACTGATGCCGGTGTGCATGCCCGGAAGATGGTGGCTCATTTCGATTGCCATGAAGCGGTTGATTGTCAGCAGCTGGTCTACAAGCTGAATAAACTTCTGCCCTATGACATTGCTGTCAGTCAGGTTGAACAGGTGGCAGACGATTTGCATGCGCGATTCTCAGCCACCAGCCGGATGTATCGTTACTATCTGCATACGACTAAGAGCCCATTCCTAAGTTTTACTTCATGTGAACTGCATTATCCGCTGGATTTCAATAAGATGAACGAGGCTGCCGCCCTGCTTTTAGATTATGAAGATTTTGGGGCTTTCTGTAAGTCGCATGCCGATGTCAAGACTACGCTGTGCCACGTAACAGCCGCCCAGTGGCATCAGACCTCTCCCACCACCTGGTACTTTGAAATCCGTGCCAACCGTTTTCTCCGCAACATGGTGCGGGCGGTAGTGGGAACGCTCATTGATGTTGGCCGTGGGCGCGTTAGCATAGACGATTTTAAGAAAATAGTAGAAGGAAAGAAGCGCACAGAGGCTGGCGAATCCATGCCTGCCCACGCCCTTTTCCTGGAAGATATAACCTATTAGCATCATGTGGCTGTTATTAGCATTTCTGTCGGCGGCTTTGTTAGGCTGCTATGATACGTTCAAGAAGCAGGCGCTTCGGGAGAACGCGGTGATACCCGTGCTGACTTTCAACACGCTCTTCTCATCGCTCATTTTCTTGCCCTTTATTGTGTTCAGCGCACAGTCGACCATGCTTGATGGAACTATTTTCCACGTTGAGACTGGCGGCTGGGAGGCGCATAAGTACATCATTGTGAAATCTTTTATCGTCTTGGGCAGCTGGGTGTTGGGCTATTTCGGTATGAAGCACTTGCCCCTGACCATTGTGGGGCCTATCAATGCCACCCGGCCGGTCATGGTGCTTATCGGAGCCTTGTTGGTGTTTGGCGAGCGGCTTAATGTCTGGCAGTGGGTAGGTGTGTTGATGGCCATTGTCTCATTCTTCATGCTGAGCCGAAGCGGGAAGAAAGAGGGAATCGATTTCAAGCATGACCACTGGATTTACATGATAGTAGGGGCAGCGGCCTTAGGAGCTGTGAGCGGCCTGTACGACAAATACCTGATGGCTCCTGTGAGCGAGGGTGGGGTAGGGCTGAACCGTATGTTGGTACAATCGTGGTATAACATCTACCAGCTGTTGCTGATGACCGTAATATTGATGCTGTTCTGGTGGCCTAAACGCAAGGAAACGACCCCGTTCCACTGGTCATGGTCTATCTTGGGGGTAAGCCTGTTCCTTTCTGCCGCCGATTTCATGTATTTCTATTCACTCTCGCTGCCCACTGCCATGATAAGCATTGTCTCAATGATACGCCGTGGCTCCGTAGTGGTCAGTTTCCTCTTTGGCGCACTGTTCTTTCACGAGAAGAATCTGCAGGCCAAGGCTTTGGACTTGGCATTGGTGCTGTTAGGCATGGTGTTCCTTTACATTGGGTCGCGTTGAAGCCTATTGGTGCCGATATATCAAAACATACGAACAACAAATAAGAAGAAAATGAAGTTAAAGGCAAACTATAACACGGGTCATGACTATGACCATTACACAGTCAGTGAGACACGCCCATTGCTGGATTGGCTTCTGGCCAATCTGCACCAGAGCCGCTCGAAGGTGAAGGCCACATTGCAAGGGCAGGGCATCAAAGTGAACGGTAAGGTTGTTACCCAGTTCGACTTTATGCTGCAGCCGGGCATGAAGGTGGCCGTAAGCAAGACAAAGCGGAACAAAAATGTTCTGAAGAACAGATATGTCAGGATTGTCTATGAAGACAGATGGCTGGTAGTGGTAGAAAAGGCTGCCGGCATCTTGTCTATGGCGGCAGGCCACTCCTCACTGAACGTGAAGAGCGTACTGGATGACTATTTCAAGAAAACCCAGCAGAAATGTACGGCTCATGTGGTGCATCGGCTCGACCGTGACACCAGCGGCCTGATGGTCTATGCCAAGAATATGGAAGTGGAACAGACCATGGAGCATAATTGGCACGAGATGGTCTATGACCGCCGCTACATAGCCGTTTGCTCAGGCGAAATCATGCAAGAAGGGGGAACTATCAGCAATTGGCTGAAGGACAACAAAGCCTATATCACCTATTCCAGCCCCTATGACAATGGCGGCAAATTAGCTATCACCCACTATCGCGTTCTGGAACGCACGACCGACCATTCCCTGGTGGAGTTCAAGTTGGAGACAGGCCGTAAAAACCAGATTCGCGTACATTCCGCCGACATGGGCCACCCTGTTTGCGGTGATGTGAAATACGGCAATGGTGATGACCCGGTACACCGCCTCTGCCTGCATGCCTGGCTGCTGTGCTTTTACCATCCGGTGACCAACGAGCCGATGGAATTCGAGACCCCCATTCCCACACCATTTAAACAGCTGTTCAAATGAGTAGCAATGCTATCTATTATCTGCTATTGCTGGTGGCAGTCATTGCTGCCGCATACATTGTCAAGCGCGTGGCTTCTTGCCTGATACGCTCCATAGTGGCCATTGTCTTGTTGGCTCTGCTGACTTACATCTATTTGGTTGTAATGCGTTAAATAAGGGAAAAAGTTGTTTGATAATCTGCATTTCGTGTTGTTACTTTCGGAAGAATTTCGTATCTTTGCCGCATAAAATAACGCATAATCATGAAAAAACTACCATTTTTCATATTTTTGACACTGGTAGCGGGGGCGATGCTAACGGGTATCGGCAGCTACAAGGCAACGGAACGCCAGATAATACATGACGTAGAGAACGCATTGGCCATGACCATGAGGGAGCTGCCGTGCGACAGGGTAGACACGGACACGATACGCTGCTATCGCAGCCATATCACGATAGCCGAAGTGCGCGATACGGCCTGCATTGCAGTCAAAACCGTGGGGCGGGGAAAAGCGCAGCGGGCAGAACTCGTGGCTGACCATGGGTGTGATTTTATGACCGTACTCAGGCTGTCTGACCAACGAGCCTCAGGCGCATTACTTGCAATAAGCCTGATGTGGATAATGGGCAGCATGTGGTATCTGAGGCGCAAGGGTGTGGCCGTGGCGTTGGGTAACAGCGGCATGGCCTACGGCGGCTTGGTGTACGACACTGACCATGCACGTTTTCTGGCTGCCAATGGCCATGTGATAAGTCTGACACCGATGCAACAGGAGCTGATGGCCATGTTTTTCAAGGCAGACAACCACACGCTTTCCAAGCAAGAGATATGCGACCGCCTTTGGCCCAGGAAGCCTGATGCCAGCGAGACATTATACACGCTGATACGCCGGCTGAAATTAGTGATAGAAAGCAATAGCAGCCTGCGAATCGAATCGGAAAGAGGCCGAACCTACAGGCTTGTAGACTGATGTCAGGCTTCTGTCAGGCTATTGTCAGACAAATGTCAGTTACTTTTTTTGCGCCTGAGCGGCAACATTGATACCTTTGCACCAAAAACAAAACTTTGGTGCTTATGAAACGAATCAGTTCTTATTTTCTTTTGGCCTGCATGGCACTGGTCTGCCATGCACAGGACATTGACAAGGAGGCTGCCTTGCAAGAGGTGGAAGTAAAAGGTGCGAGTGTGGTGAACAAAGCCGATGGGCGGCTGTACTATCCCACGGAACAGCAGAAAGCTGCATCGGCCACCGGCTATGAGATACTGCAAAGGCTGGCACTGCCCAATATCCTTGTCAATGAAGTGACGCACACGGTGTCGGCCTTCAACAACAAGGGCGAGGTGCAGCTGCGCATCAATGATATCATGGCAAGCCGGTCAGATATGATGGCGCTCAACCCGCAGACCATCATTCGGATAGATTTCATTGACAGCCCAGGGGTGCGCTATGGTGAGGGCGTGGCCTATGTCATCAATATTGTTACGCGCCGCTCTGACAGCGGGTACACCCTTGGCACGAATCTCTCGCAGGCGCTGACCGCCGCGAAGGGCGACTATAGCGTGTTTGGCAAATGGAACAAGGGCAAAGGCGAACTTTCGCTTGACTATGATTTTGGCTACCAAGACCTCAAGGGCGGCAGAACGGCTGAGACGGCCTGCTACACGCTCACAGATGGCTCGCTCTATACCATCAGCCGCAGCGATGTGGCCACACGCACCAGAAGCATTGGCAACTCCGTTCAGCTGAAGTACAATCTGGCAGACTCGGCAGCATACGTGTTCCAGGTAGCGCTCGATGCGGGGCTGACCAATGCCCCCGGCAACTATAGCCAGAAGGCGATAGCCGATGGAGTGGCTAACTATACCGCCACCCAGCGCAGCCAGTCGCAGGCGCTGTTACCATCGCTCGACCTGTACTACCACAGGCAGCTTACGGCACGGCAGACCCTGACCATCAATGCCGTGGGTACGTTTATCGGCACATCATCTGACTACAGCTATGATGAGGGAACGCCCTATCAGTATGCCGTGGAGGGCCAGACCTGTTCGCTGATGGGAGAGGTCATCTACGAAAACCGGCTGCGGCCTTTCACGCTCTCTGCCGGTGTCAACCAGCGGCTGAAGTACACGCGCAACGAGTACACGGGCGATGCCATGTCGCTGAACACCATGCACAACAGCACACTCTATGCCTTCACGCAGGCCAAGGGGCGCGTGGGCAGCCTGGGCTATGTTGCGGGCGTGGGTGTGAACAGCCTGCGATACCGCCAGCAGACCCACGCTTACAACTTCCAGTGGTTCCGGCCAAAGGTGGCACTGGCCTATGACCTGACAAACGCGTGGCATCTGAACTATGCCTTTGAATATAGCAACCACGTATCACAGATAGCCATGATTAGTGATGCCATGATTCGCAACAACAGTATGGAGTGGACTCGTGGCAACCCGGACCTGCACCCCAACCGCATGACGGAACACACGCTGAGGCTCTCGTTTGACAACAGCCGCTGGTATTCGCACATCGAGTGCTTATACCGGGGGCATCCGCGCCCAAACATGGTGGCCTACGAGCGTACAGCGGATAACCGCTTCATTCAAACGCAGCGCAACCAGAAGGCCATAGACTTCCTGTACCTTTCGGCCTATGCCCGCTGCTGGCTTGTGCCGGAGAAGCTGATGGTCATGGGCAGCGGCGGCATGAATCGGTGCATGAACTTCGGCGATGACTATACGCACTGCCTGACCTCATGGGATGGTACGGTGTCGGCCACCGCCTACCTCGGCCACTTCACGCTATCCGCCTACGTTACCAGCGGCTGGCGCTTCATGGAGGGAGAGGGAATCGGGCGCAGCAATGCCTCCTCTTCGCTGTGGGCCGCCTATAGGCACAAGAACTGGCAGTTCGCGCTGACGTGGCTAAACCCCTTTGTCAGCAACAGCCTGCAAAACGAATCGGAACTTTGCAGCCGCTACATTACCAAGAAGGTTGACATACATAGCCGTGACTTTGCCAACTATCTGACATTGAGTGTGGCATGGCGTTTTGACAAGGGGCGCAAGTATCGCGAGATAGACCGGGAAAAACGCCAGAAAGACACAGAAACCGGCATTATGAAATAGTGAACTGGTGGCAAAGCCCCCGTTACATCAAAAAAGCCCTGCTTTCCCGTCTCATGACAAGGAAGCAGGGCTGTATATAAGAGGAATAGAGGCACAGGGCTACATATCTTCGTACGTGTCAAGATAGGTAACGTGGGTAACGAGATATTCCTCAATGCCGTGCTTACCATCTGCGCCGCCGATGCCTGACTTCTTCACGCCGGCATGGAATCCCTGGATGGCCTCGAAATGCTCTCTGTTGATGTAGGTCTCGCCGAACTCCAGTTCGCGGCAGGCTTTCGTGGCAATGTTCAGGTCTTTGGTGAAGATAGAGCTGGCCAGACCGTACTCACAGTCGTTGGCCATGCTGATAGCCTCATCAATCGTTGTGAACTCAACCAGCGGGATGACCGGGCCGAAGGTCTCTTCATGGATGATATCCATGTCTTGTGTGCAGTTGTCGAGTACGGTGGCGGCATAGAAGTAGCCCTTCGTGCCAACCCGCTTGCCGCCGCAGAGCAGCTTGGCTCCCTGCTTGATGGCGCGCTCCACTTTCTCGGCAACACTCTCCAAGGCGCGGGCCTCTACCAGCGGGCCCATGTCTACTGACGGGTCTGCGCAGGGGTCGCCCACCTTTACGGCAGCCATCTTCTCTACCAGTATCTTCGTGAACGCTTCCTTCACCTCTTTCTGCACATAGACGCGCTCGGCATTGTTGCAAATCTGGCCGTTGTTGCCGATGCGGCTGTCGACAATCCACTGTGCGGAACGTTCCAGGTCTGCATCTTTGCAGACGATGGCCGGTGCCTTGCCGCCCAGCTCCAAGCTGACCTTGGTGATGTTCTTCGAGGCGGCGGCCATGATGCTTTCGCCGGCGCTGACAGAGCCTGTTACCGACACAATGTCAATCTTCGGCGAGCCGGCCATTTCGTTGCCGATGACCGAGCCGCGGCCGGTGACGATGTTGATGACACCTGCGGGCAGCCCCACTTCATCAATGACCTTGGCAAACTCCGTGCAGTTCTCGGGAGTAATCTGGCTTGGCTTGATGACGATGGTACAGCCGGCGATGAGCGCCGCACCAGCCTTGCGGGCAATGAGGAAGAACGGGAAGTTCCACGGCAGTATGCCTGCCACCACGCCGATGGGCTTCTTTGTCAGCAGAATAGTCTCGTTGGGGCGGTCAGAGGGAATAATCTCACCCTCAATGTGGCGGGCGAATGAGGCCATGTACTCAAAGTAGCCGATGGTGGCGCCCACCTCGATGCTGGCCCAGTTGCGGGTCTTGCCCTGCTCTCGCATGATAATCTCGGTGAACTCCTGTTCGCGGGCCTTGATGCCTGCGGCAATCTTCAGCAGATACTGTGCCCGCTCAATGGCCGGTGTCTTTGCCCACTGCTTCTGTGCGGCACGGGCGGCATCGAGTGCCCGGTTGACATCTTCGACGGTGCCTTCAGGCTGGCGTGAGATAACTTCCTCTGTCGAGGGGTTTAATACGTCAATCCACTTGCCATTCGAGCTTTCGCAGAACTGGCCGTTAATGTACATCTGTAAATTTTTCATACGTGTGATTTGTTTTTGATTAAAATGTATAGTTTTTGTTTTTAGTAGAATGTGTCAATGGTTGTGCAAAGATACGAAAAATAGTGAAACCCACCAACTTTTTTTGAATTTTTTTTGCTTTTGGCACTCTACTAATGGTGCAGTTCAGAATTTTTTTTGTAATTTTGCCCCATAAATTTCTATGACTATGCTAAACAGACTACGCCCCCTGACCCTGTGCCTGATGGCCGGCTGCTGGCTGGCTGCCGGGGCACAGACCATCAACGACAACAACACGCCGCTCCACCTGATGAAACCCGCCTACCGGGTGGGCTACGGCATTCCCACCACCGAGCAGGTGAAACAGGTAATGGACCGTGTGCTGCGCTACATCGACGAGCAAACGCCGGCACAGCTGGTTGACAAGGCAACTGGCGCGGAAGTCAGGCGGATGAAGGACATTACAGCGCAGACCCAGCTGCGGCAGGGTGGTTTCCGCCTGACCAGCTACGAGTGGGGAGTAACCTATTCCGGCGTTTTGGCTGCCTATCAGGCTACGGGCGACGAGGCATACGCCGACTATGTTCGCAAACGCCACACGCTGTTGGCCGAGATGGCTCCTTATTTTACGAAAGTCTACGCCAAGGACAAGTCTATTGATGTCAACGTGCGCCGGGTCATAGAGCCCCATGCGTTAGACGATGCGGGGGCGGTCTGCAGCTCCATGATGAAGTCGATGGGCTCTGTCTTCAAGGATGCCGACAAGCAGCTGCGCCAGCTGATAGACGAGCGCATCAGCCACTATGCCGACTACATATTGAACAAGGAATACCGCTTGGCCGACGGCACGTTTGCCCGGCTGCGCCCACAGCACAACACGGTGTGGCTCGACGACATGTTCATGGGCGTTCCCACCGTGGCGCAGTTAGGGGCTTACACGGGCGATGCCAAGTATTTCGATGAGGCCGCCCGGCAGGTGCTGCGCTTCGCCGAGCGCATGTGGGTGCCCGAGAAAGAGCTGTTCCGCCATGGCTGGGTGGAAGGCATGGCCGAACACCCTGCCTTCCACTGGGGGCGCGCCAACGGCTGGGCGCTGCTGACCATGTGCGAGGTGCTGGATGTGCTGCCGCAGACCCACCCGCAGCGCGCCGAAATCCTGCGGCTGTTGCAGAGCCACGCCCGCGGCCTTGCCGCGCGCCAGCACCACGACGGCTTCTGGCATCAGCTGCTCGACCGGCCCGACACCTACCTGGAGACATCGGCCACGGCCATCTATGCCTACTGCATGGCACATGCCATCAACCAGGGCTGGCTCGATGCCAAGGCATACGGCCCCGTGGTGCTGATGGCCTGGCATGCCATTGAGTCGAAAGTCAGCCAGTCAGGCCAGGTGGAGGGTGTCTGCGTGGGAACGGGCATGGGTTTCGATGCTTCGTTCTACGCCTATCGGCCCGTACACGTGATGGCCGCCCACGGCTATGGCCCCACTATCTGGGCCGGTGCAGAGATTATCACGATGCTCAGGCAGCAGCACCCGAAGCTGAACGACAGCGCCGTGATGTTCTACGACGAGCCAATACCCACAGACGAGCCCATCTTCAACGTTGACGGCACTCTGAAGTTTTAATCTTGTTTTTTAAATCAGATACACGGTGATGAAGAGAATAGTGCTGATGGCCTTGGCGGCCATGGCTGGGAGCCTGTTGCCGAAGGCGGCTGCCCAGCGCGATTCGTTGGTGTGGTTTGACGGCCAGCGCCCTGTCAGCTATACGCTGAGGGGCAAGATGCCCCCGGTGGTGACGACGGCCTTGGGCATGCTGGGCGATGACGTGCGGCAGGTGACGGGCTTGCCGCCCGTGGAGACGGCAGACGGCACAATCGTGGTCTTGCCGCCGGGCAAGGCTGCCGACGACGGCTTCCGTGTCTATGTCAAGGACAACCATATCATGGTGAGCGGCCACAGCGCCCGCGGCACGGCATACGCCCTGCTGGAACTCTCGCGCCTGATGGGTGTCTCGCCCTGGACCTGGTGGGGCGACGTGGTGCCGGAGCGGCGGCAGCGGCTCGTGCTGCCCTCTGACTACGTGACGGAGCAGACCCCCAGTGTCAGCTATCGGGGCATTTTTCTTAACGACGAGGACTGGAGCCTGCGCCCGTGGAGCAGCACCAACTACGAGCCGGGGCCGAAGGGGCAGATAGGCCCGCAGACCTACCGCCGTGTCTTCGAGCTGTTGCTGCGGCTGCGCGCCAACACGGTGTGGCCCGCCATGCACGAGGGCACTGTGGCATTCTTTCAGGTTCCAGGGCTGAAGCAGCTGGCCGACTCCTTCGGCATAGTGGTTGGCACCAGCCACTGCGAGCCCTTGCTGCGCAACAACGTGGGCGAGTGGGATGTGAGCCAGCGGGGGCGCTTCAGCTACAAGACCAACCGCGAGGCCGTGCAGCAGTACTGGGTGGAGCGGCTGCGCGAGGTGAAAGGCTCATCGGGCAACTTCTTCACCATTGGCATGCGGGGCATTCACGACAGCTCCATGGAGGGCTATACCACCGACGACGATAAGTTCCAGGGGTTGCAGCAGGTCATTGACGACCAGCAGCGGCTGCTGCGGCGGTACGTGGGCGACCCCCGGCGGCAGCTGCAGATGTTTGTGCCTTACAAGGAGGTGTTGCAGCTCTACGAGATGGGGCTGCAAGTGCCCGACTATGTGACACTGGTCTGGTGCGACGACAACTATGGCTACATGACCCGCTATTCCACGCCCGGCGAGCAGCAGCGCGCGGGTGGGGCAGGGGTCTACTACCACCTGAGCTACTGGGGGCGGCCGCACGACTACCTTTGGCTGACCACCACCCAGCCGGGACTGATATACAACGAGATGCGCCAGGCATACGACCACCATGTGCGCCGCCTCTGGATAGCCAATGTGCATGACCCCAAGGTGGCGGGCTACGACCTGGAGCTTTTCCTCGACATGGCATGGAACATCAACTGCGTGAGCGCCTCGACGCTCACGCAGCACTACGGCCAGTGGCTTTGCCGGCAGTTTGGCGGCGAGGCGGGGCGCAGGCTGCTGCCGGCCATGCACGACTTCTACCGGCTCTGCGGCGAGCGGCGCCCGGAGTTCACGGGCTGGACACAGGTGGAGCTTGACAAGCGGAAATACGAGCGCGGCTTGTCGCCGGTGACTGCCGTTGGCTGGGATGCCTACGAGGCTGCCCGCCGCGTGGCGGACTTCGAGCGGCTGAAGGCAGCCGTTACCGAGTGCCGCCCCTACGTGCGCCCGGAGCTGGGCGATGCCTTCTTTGCCGCGATAGTCTACCCTGTCTGGGCGGCAGCGGCCATGAATCGCAAGATTCTTGGCGACTCTGCCGAGAGCCACCGCGCCTACGAGGAGATACAGGCGCTGACCCTGCAATATAACGAGCTGAAGGGCGGCAAGTGGCGCGGGCTGATGGATGCCGCGCCGCGGCGGTTGCCCGTGTTCGGCGACGTGCATGCCACGACGGCCGCCCCCCGCCCTGCGCCCATCACTGAGCGCGATGCCTGCCGCTATGAGGAGGCTACACCGGGCGCACAGCCCGTTCAGATGTTAGGCCATTCCATGAATGCGGTGGCGCTGCCGAAGGACGGCGCACTGACCTATCGGTTTGCCGTCAGCCGCTCTGCTGACTATACGCTCGCCGTGGCGCTTATACCCACGCACCCCGTTGACAGCGGCGACCTGCGCTTCAGTGTCAGCATCGACGGCGGCCAGCCCACAGTCTACAGTCTGAAAGAGCCGTTCCGTTCAGAGCCATGGAAGCAGAACGTGCTTTGCGGGCAGGCGGTGCGACAGCTTAGGACTGCGCTGACGGCGGGCGACCACACCCTGGTCATCCGTGCGCTTGACGAGCATATAGTGGTGGACCAGTGGAAGCTCTATTGAGAATCGCCCTGATTTTGTAAACCAAAGATGTCAAAACGGAGAGTGTAGTAAAATGCTACACTCCCGTTTTTGTCATTTCTTGACAAAAATCAATGTATTTTTCCGCAAAACCCTTTGACTGATTGTTTTTTGTCACTATCTTTGCAGCGTGAAATCAAGACAAAAGATGTCTTGCGAAAGACTTTAAAGATATTTTTTTGATTTGTTTTAGTAGATTAGTTTTTAAGTAGTTTGTTTTTATGAAGCCGACTGTCGGGAGACAGTCGGCTTTTTGTTGTGCGAAAAGTGTGTAAAAACGTATAATAAACGAGCCAATTTGTATATTTTTTGCAAGAATCTTTTGGAGTTTTTGAAAAATTTGTGTATCTTTCCGGCAAGAAAAAATTAAATCCCCCCTTGTATGATGAATACTTGGGTCAGTTGCTGAAAGGCAACCTAAATATTCCATTCGGGTGAGATATACCGAGGTTTTAGCCCCCCTCATAAGAGGCTTTTAATTTAAAAGAATATGAATTGGAAATAGATAACCGCGGTTCAGCCAGATTTGCAATCTGGCTGGAGTGAGTATAAGGATTTGTAATCCGCTTAACGAATACCTATTAAATCATTGCGGCAAAGAATCCTTGCTGAAGTTGTATTTTATTTAATCGGATTACAAATCCTTATACTCACTCCAGCCGAATTGCAAATTCGG
>JAFLSH010000090.1 GCA_022511055.1 Prevotella sp.
CCGTGAGTTTTGCCCGAAACTCACGGAGTAATTTTCCTAAAGCACCGCTTTTTTGCCGAAAGTCATGGACTTTTCTGAAAATGCTGTGGACTGGGCTTTTATCTTAACTCCTTTTAACATCTGGGGCTCATTTAACTCCTAAACACTCTCTCTCGCGCGTGTGCGTGTACGCGCATACGCGTATATGTATAGGGAAAAATTTATCAGCCTACACCCTCGACACCCCCTGCACCCGTGGCTTGTAACCGTCTGATTTTCAGTAGCTGTTTTGGGAAGGTTAGGGTGTTGGGGGCTCAATCTGCCCTACACCCACCCCACACCCAGCGCTCAGTTTCGGGGTGTCGGGGGTGTTGAGGGTGTAGGGCACTCAGTTTGTATAGCTACTATACGCGCGCGCGTAGTGCCCGGAGGGGAATGTGGCGAGGTTATGGCTTCTGTTTTTAGCGGTTTTTAGCGATGGGTTTTGCCGAAACGTTAAAACTGCTAAGAAAATTGCAAGATTGGCCGAAAATGTGTACCTTTGCACATCAAATCTAAACTACAACAAATCGCATACTCTCATGGCTCGCTATATTGGTGTCTTAATCTTGAGTTTTTTTGTGACAGTCGCAACGTCGGCACAGGAACTGCCGGGCAGTGTCCTTCTCGACCGATACCACCGTCTGTTCAACCTTGCCAACCCGGATAGCGTAGACACGTTTTACAAAATCTCCGCGCAGCTGCTGGAGATGGCCCAGCAAGAGGGGAATATGGACAGGTACTATGCGCTTCTGGCTAACGAGATAGTCTACGAAGCAAACAACGAGCAGCACTTCAGCGCCATCGAGAAGGCCAATGCCCTCATCGAAGACCTCAAGGAAAGCCACGGCAAGGAGGCATATTACAGCTATGCCTACAAGGCACTGGGCAGCATCTTCGAGCAGCGGGGCAACAACCAGATGGCTAAACACTACTATGAAGATGCGCTCAGGTACGTGCCAACCGGCAACCACGGCGAGGTGTCGGAGCAGTTCCGCTCCCTGCAGCATAACCTCTATTCGAGCCTGGCGCGCGTGACCATCGTCATGGCCCCCGATGAGGCTTGGAAATGGAACGAGTGCCTGAAGCAATACTCCAAGGAGAATCCGCACTACCGAAAGCCCTATCTCTCGCACAAGGCGCAGATTTATTTCTACAAGGGCGACTGGGATGGCTTCCTGAGAACGAAACGCAGGTATGATGAGTTCGTGAATACCCCGGAGTCTCCCCAGTACTACTACGGTGAGAACAAGCTGGATTTGATGGAGAACGTTGTCACCGGCAACTACGAAGAGGCGCTGCGGCAACTGGACTCGCTGAGGCTTAACCACATCACGAAACTTGATGTCTCCATGAGAATCCATGAAATCATGGGGCGGCAAGACCTGATGCGTGAGGATGCGTACAGGCGGATATACCTGCAGGATTCGCTCAACAACGAAGTCATCTATGAAAACCTGAACGCGCTGAACGTCTCGCTGGGCATGTCGAAGCTGCAGGCGGAGTCGGCCCGCGAGCGGGAGCTGTGGATGTGGTTGTTCATAGGGCTGATGGTGCTGGCTTTCGCCCTGCTCATCTGGCGCTACGTCACCCGCTACCGCTACATGAAGCGCATTGAGCAGCAGAATGCGAAGCTGGAGATGGCATTCGCAAAGGCACAGGAGTCAGACCGCATGAAAACCTCGTTCATACAGCTTGTCAGCCACGAAATGCGCACCCCGCTGAATATCATCACCGGCTTTGTGCAGATTTTTGCCAATTCCGAATACGAGGTGGAGCCAGAGGACCGCGACACCATGTTGCGGGCTATAGACGAGAACACTGTTGCCATTACCAATATTGTCAACAACCTGCTGGAAGTCTCGCTGGAGAGCAGCAAGACGCAATATGAGCGGAACGACCGCATTGTCATCGAAGACTTCTGCCGATACATCATGACCATGGCGGAAGACAGAAACCACGGGCGACTGGAGCTGAAGTACCGTAATGGTCTGCCCGATGACTTCACCATACAGAGCAACAAGGGCGGCATTGAGCATATTGTCCGGCAGGTGATGGGTAACTCCCTGAAGTTCACCGAGCAGGGCTATCTTGAGCTGGCCGTCAGCGAAGACAGCGGCGGCGGCAATGTGCGCTTCGTGATGGCAGACACGGGCATCGGCATTCCAGAGGAACTCCACGACCGCGTGTTTGAGCAGTTCTATAAGGTCGACCCCTTCAAGCAGGGACTTGGCATTGGCCTGTTCCTGAGCCGCAAGATAGCCGCTCTCCTGGGCGGAACGCTGGTCATTGACAAGAACTACCATGATGGTACGCGTGTGATTCTGACCATTCCTGTGAAATAGGCAGGGTAGGGGCGGAAGGCGCAACGGGGCTGCCGTGAAAGCAAGAAGAAAGAATGTCTCTGCAAAGAGACACCGAAAAGAAACCTGAAACAAATATTGACAAGACAATGATGAAAGTCGGATTGTTCATTCCCTGCTACGTAGATGCTGTCTACCCCGAGGTGGGTGTGGCCACCTATAGGCTGCTGAGGCACCTGGGGGTTGATGTAGCCTATCCCGAAGGGCAGACCTGCTGCGGGCAGCCCATGGCAAATGCGGGCTTCGAAGGGCAGGCCGTGCCGCTGGCGCGGAAGTTCGAGGAGCGCTTCAAGGAGTTTGACTATGTGGTGGCACCCAGTGTCAGTTGTACGGCGTTTGTGCGGATTAACTACCCGCGGCTGCTTAGCCACGAGTGCCAGACGGCCGGAAAGGCAATGGATGTGGTGGAGTTTCTGCATGATGTGCTGAAGGTCAGCGGGCCGTTGGGCACGTTTCCCCACAAGGTGAGCCTGCACAACTCCTGTCACGGAGTGAGGGAGCTGGGGCTGAGCGCCCCTTCGGAGATGAACGTGTCGAAGTTCAACAAGATAAGGGATTTGCTTCAGCTGGTCAAGGACTGTGAAGTGGTTGAGCCTGAGCGGCCCGATGAGTGTTGTGGCTTTGGCGGCATGTTTTCCGTAGAGGAGACCGCCGTCTCGGCACAGATGGGCAGGGATAAGTTGGAACGCCACATCCAGACAGGTGCTGACTATGTCACCGGCCCCGATTGCTCGTGCCTGATGCACATGGCAGGCGTGGCCAAGAGGCAGGGGCTGAAGACGGTGGAGTTCAAGCACGTGGTAGAAATATTAGCAGCAGGATTATGAGTACACAGCACAGCAAAGCAGCCAAGAAGTTTCTGGAGAATCAGGCATACGCCAAGTGGCATGACGATACGTTCTGGGCAGTCCGCACCAAGCGCGACAAGATGGCCATGGGGCTGGAAGAGTGGGAGCAGTTGCGCGAGAAGGCATCGGCCATCAAGCGCCACACCATCACTCACTTAGACGAATATCTGGAACAGTTTGCCGGCAATGCCGAGAAAAACGGCGTTATCGTGCATTGGGCCAAAGATGCCGGTGAGTTTAACGAGATTGTCTATGGCATCTTGCAGCAGCACGGGGTGAAGAAGATGGTGAAGTCGAAGTCGATGCTTACCGAGGAGTGCGAGATGAATCCCTACCTGGAAGCGCGCGGCATCGAAGTGGTGGAGACTGACCTGGGCGAGCGGATTATCCAGCTGAAAGGGCAGAAGCCCAGCCATATTGTCATGCCGGCCATTCATCTGAACCATGATGATGTGGGCGAGCTGTTTGAGGAGAAGGGCATCTCTGACCAGAAGGGCAACCATGACCCGACTTACCTCACCTACATGGCGCGGCTCTCGCTGCGCAACGAGTTCCTGACCGCTGATGCGGGCATGACCGGCGCCAACTTCGGCATAGCCGAAACGGGCGACATTGTGGTGTGTACCAATGAGGGCAATGCCGATATGTCAACCTCGTGCCCGAAGCTGCACATTGCCGCCATCGGGCTGGAGAAGGTCATTCCCAACTATGACTGTCTGGCCGTGTTCCAGCGCATGCTCTGCCGTGCCGGCACGGGGCAGCCCACCACCACCTATACCTCGCACTTCCGCAAGGCGCGCCCCACGGCCAGGGAGATGCACATCATACTGGTAGACAACGGGCGCTCGGAGTGGATAGCCAATCCCGAACACTGGGAGATGCTGAAGTGCATCCGCTGCGGCTCGTGCATGAACACCTGCCCCGTCTATCGCCGGAGCGGCGGCTACTCCTATAGCTACTTCATCCCCGGCCCTGTGGGCATCAACCTCGGCATGCTGCGCGACCGGCAGAAGCACTCCGGCAACGTCTCGGCATGCACGCTCTGCCTGAGCTGCCAGACGGTCTGCCCTGTCAAGATAGACTTGGGCGACCAGGTCTACAAGTGGCGGCAGCAACTCGATGAGTTTGGCACGGCCAACCCCGAGAAGAAACTGATGTGCCGGGGCATGAGCCTGCTTTTCGGCAGTTCTGCCCTCTACAAGACCGCCACGGCTGTGTCGCCCCTGCTCAACGTTGTGCCGCCGTTCATCATGAACATGAAACTCAACCCGTGGGCTGAGGGGCACGAGATGATGAAGTTCCCCAAGAAGCCGTTCCACTCGCTGATAAAGGAGCTTGAAAAGTAAACCTGAAACAGATAATCAGAAAAGCCAAGATGAGCAACAAGGAAGATATACTGAAGAGATACAGAGCCAATGTCCGGCAGAAGTTCGACATGCCAGACCTGACTGACATCAAGGGTGTTGCCTACCCAGACCCGCTGGCGCAGTTTGTCACCATGAGCGAGGCTGTGGGCGGGCGTGTGGTCGAAGTGAAAGACGGTCAGACGGTCGATGGGCTCATTCGCGAACTCTACCCAGATGCCAGGGAGATAGCATCGAACTTGCCCGAAGTGACCATTGCCACGCGCAATCCCGATACCGTGGCCTCTGCCGCCGACCTGAACGGCACTGATGTGGGGGTGATTCGCGGCGTGTTCGGCGTGGCTGAGAATGGCTGCATCTGGATTCCCCAACAGATGAAGGAGAAGGCTGTCTGCTTCATCTCAGAGAATCTGATTATTCTGCTGCCCAAGTCGCAGATTGTCAATAATATGCACGAGGCATACCGCCGCATCGAGTTCAATGACTACGGCTATGGCACTTTCATCAGCGGGCCTTCAAAGACAGCCGACATTGCGCAGGTGCTGGTCATGGGTGCCCAGGCGGCGCGCAGCGTAACCGTCTTTCTCATTTGAAAGCGTTCAGCAACGTAATGACTTGTTCTGCTTCCTCGTCTGTCATGGCCGGGTGGCACGGCAGACTGAGTTCTTCGCGGCTCAGGCGTTCAGTGATGGGTAGCTGGCGGTGCGCCCATGCTGCGTAGCAGCGCTGGCGGTGCGGGGGAATGGGGTAGTGTATCTGAGTACCTACGCCGTTGTCGGCAAGATACTGCTGCAGTTCATCGCGGCGGGTGGAGAGTATCGGGAAAATATGGTAGACATGGTCGGGTGCTTGGCATTGAGTGCCAGGCGCAAAGGGCAGGCTGACAGCGGGATTGCTCACCTTGGCGGCATAGCGGGCTGCTATCTCGCGGCGGCGCTGGTTGTCGGCCTCAAGGTGGCGCAGCTTTACGCTGAGTATGGCCGCTTGCAGCTCATCGAGACGGGAGTTGCGGCCAAGATGCTCGAACACATATTTGCGGTGTGAGCCATAGTTGCCAAGTGTGCGCACCATGTCGGCCAGCTCTGCATCGTTGGTGGTCACCGCTCCGCCATCGCCCAGCGCACCAAGGTTTTTGCCGGGATAGAACGAGTGGGCCGCGGCATCGCCCAGCGAGCCGGTGAGGCAAAGCCCGCTCCGGCAACCGTGTGCCTGCGCGTTGTCTTCGAGCAGCAGCAGCTGGTGTCGGCGGCAGATGTCGGCTATCCGCTCAGTGTAGGCGCACCGCCCATAGAGATGAACAATCATGACCGCACGGGTGCGCGGTGTTATGGCCTGTTCAATGAGGGCATCATCTATCTGGAGCGTGTTGGGGCAGGGCTCTGTCAGTACGGGCGTAAGTCGGTTTTCGGTGATGGCAAGAATGGTGGCAATGAACGTGTTGGCCGGCACTATCACCTCATCGCCTTCGCGCAGCCGCCCCAGTTCCATATAGGCGCGGAGCATGAGCATCAGCGCATCAAGGCCGTTGCCCACGCCAACGCAATGGTGCGTACCTATGTACTGGGCATAGTCATGCTCGAAACGGCTGGTGGCTTCGCCGTGCAGATACCAGCCAGAGTCAATGACCCGGCGGGCAGCTTCGTGGATTTCTTCGCCATGAAGGGCCGTGATACGGTCGAGTGGGAGATAGGGAATCATACTTTCTGGAGCTTGAGTTTGGAATAGGGGTTATAGTTCCCATTCGTAGGTGTCATAGCAAACGGCGCGGGCACCGAAACCCTCCTTCTGGAAAATGAGCTGCGGGTTGAGGTCGGCGCTGCTGCTGACGGTAGACTTGCCGAAATCAATGACAGGATAGTCGGAATAGACTTCGCTGATGAGATGATGGAACAACAGGTCGATAGCCCCCATGGCCTTGCCTTGCGGGGTTGCAGAGATGTACTGAACGTGGAGTGTGCGGGGTGTCAGGAACAGCACTGTTCCGCCGAGTAGCGTGTCTCCATCACAGACATGCCATAGGCGTATCTGCTCAGGGAAGCGCGAGTGGAGCAGCGACAGTTCGGCTGCCGTATGTACCGGGTGAATGCCGTAGCGCGCCGAGAGATTGTCGTTGAGAACGTGCCAGAAGGCGGCATAGTCTTCACTCTCCGCTACCATTAGCCCGGCTGCTTGCGCCTTGCGCAGCCCTGAGCGGCGTGACTCGGCGAACTTCAGGCGCGGCTCGGCGAGTATGGCCGATGAAATATCGCGTATGGTGAGCTTGGCATGGCAGATGCTGGTCAGGGCATAGAGGTCTTCCTCGGCAGGCAGGCGGTGGTAGATGTGGGGCACCGCCTTGTAGACCACACGGCGGAACGACAGGGCGCGCAGATAGGCATTGATGGCCGTAAACACGGCACATACGCCTTCGGCCGAGCAGCGGGCTGACATGACAAGGCCGCCGTAGGTCAGCCCGCCGTGAGTTACCAGCAACCCATCAGGCTGTTCGTTGGCAGGCAGCAGGGCGTAGAGCGAGCGGCCGCGATAGATGAGCAGCGAGTGGTCAGTAAATCGGTCTTGGTGGTAGTCCATGTAGGCACGGTCGAAGAGAAAAGTGCCGTTCTTCGACTGCGCCACGAACTGATTCCATTCGGCCGCCATGGCAGGGCTGTATCGCCTTACTTCGAACATTCCACGTATCTCAGAAACTCATCATAATCATAGATATAGTCATCCTCTTCGAAGTGGTCTGAGGCAAGCACCAGACAGACTGCGCCGCTGGAGAAATCATCGAGTGTGCGCCATGTGTCAGTCTCGATAAGCAGCCCCTGCCACGGGTGATTCAGAAGCACGGTCTTGCGCTCTGAGCCGTTGTCGAGTGTCACGGTGAACGAGCCGCTGAGCGCTACCACCAGCTGGCGCAGCCGCTTGTGGGCATGGCCGCCGCGCGACTCTCCGCCCGGTACATCATAGACCCAATAGGCCCGTTTGATATCGAAGGGAACGACACCAGCCCCCTCGGCAACGGTCAGGTTGCCCCGGGGGTCGGTGATTTTTGGCAGTTCTATGAGCTTAATGTCTAAGGTCTGCATAGGGGTCTGTTCCTAAGACGGTCTTGGCCAGTCGCTTTGCCTTGGCCCGAAGCGCATCTACGTCAGCGTTCACATCGCCGTAGCAGAGTACCACGCCCATGCGGCGACCCTTGTGAGCCTCTGGCTTTCCGAAGATGCGCACTCGGGTGTGGTCTTCGGTGAGTGCTTCGTTCAGCTGATAGTCCAATGGTTTGTCTGACTCTTCCGGCGAGAGTATGACTGCCGAAGCCCCTGCGTGTTCCAGATGGATGCCGGCAATGGGCAGCCCCATGACTGCGCGGAAGTGAAGTTCGAACTCAGAGAGGTTGGTGGTGTGGCCCAGTGTGACCATGCCCGTGTCGTGCGGCCGTGGAGAGAGTTCGGAGAAAATGACCTCGCCCTGTTTTGTCAGGAAGAACTCCACGCCCCAGATGCCGGCACCCGTTAATGCCTTCGTTACTTGGTCGGCCATGTGCTGCGCCTGCTTGAGTGCTTCATCAGAAATCTTGTAGGGCTGCCATGACTCGCGGTAGTCGCCGCCCTTCTGCACGTGGCCGATGGGCGGGCAGAACAGTGTCGGCCAGCCGTGTTGCTGAGTAACTGTCAGCAGGGTGAACTCTGAGTCGAAATCGATGAACTCCTCGATAATCACTTCCTTTACATCGCCGCGAGAGCCTTCCATGGCTTCGCGGAAAGCCTGCTCCAGCTCGGAGTCGTTGTGAACGTAGCTCTGCCCGTGGCCCGATGAAGACATCAGCGGCTTTACGACACAGGGGAATCCAATCTCGTCGGCGGCTTTCTTGAACTCTTCGAAGGTCTTGGCATAGAAATACTTGGCAGTGCGCAAGCCTAACTCGCGAGAAGCCAGGTCGCGGATGGCCCGGCGATTCATGGTGAAGTTGACGGCGCGGGCAGAGGGTGTTACCTGAATGCCCCGCTCCTCAAAGGCGAACAGCCGCTCGGTGCGAATGGCCTCAATTTCAGGTACAATGATGTCTGGCCGGTGCTTTTCCACAACAGCCTCGAGCGCATCGCCATCGAGCATGGGAAACACTTCGCGCTCATCAGCCACCTGCATGGCCGGCGCATTGTCATAACGGTCGCAGGCCACCACATAGGCCCCTGCGCGCTTGGCGGCAATGACAAATTCCTTGCCCAGTTCGCCTGAGCCTAACAACAAGATTTTCTTCATAATGATTTGGTTTTATCGGTTGGCATACATATTGTCGTAGTATTTCTGGTAGTCGCCGGAGGTCACGTTGTCGAGCCATTCCTGGTTGTCGAGATACCAGCGCACGGTCTTCTCGATGCCTTCCTCGAACTGTAGCGAAGGCTCCCAGCCCAGCTCGCGTTGCAGTTTTGACGAGTCAATGGCGTAGCGCAGGTCATGGCCGGCACGGTCGGTAACGAAGGTGATGAGATTCATGTCTTCCCCCTCCTTGCGCCCTAACAGGCGGTCGACGGTGTTGATGACCACCTTGATGATGTCGATGTTCTTCCACTCGTTGAAGCCGCCGATGTTATAGGTATCGGCGATTTTCCCGTTATGGAAAATCACATCAATGGCGCGGGCGTGGTCTTCTACATAGAGCCAGTCGCGCACGTTCTCACCCTTGCCGTAGACGGGGAGCGGCTTGCGGTGGCGAATGTTATTGATGAAGAGCGGAATCAGCTTCTCGGGGAACTGATAGGGGCCATAGTTGTTGGAACAGTTAGTCACGACAACCGGCATGCCGTATGTGTCATGATAGGCGCGCACGAAATGGTCGCTCGATGCCTTGGCTGCCGAGTAGGGCGAATGCGGGTTGTATTTCGTGGTTTCCAAGAAGAACTTTTCACCGTATGCCAGATGGTGCTTGGCCGATGAGGCCGTTGTGGTGAACGGCGGCTCGATGCCCTCCGGGTGGGTCAGCTCCAGTGCGCCATACACTTCATCAGTCGAGATGTGATAGAAGCGCTTTCCCTCATATCCTTCCGGCAGACTCTCCCAGTAGAGCTTGGCTGCCTGGAGCAGCGACAGCGTACCCATCACGTTGGTCTTGGCAAAAGTGAAGGGGTCTTTGATGGAACGGTCAACGTGCGACTCAGCCGCCAGGTGGATGATGCCATCGACCTTCTTGTCTTGCATCAGCTTGTAGAAAGCATCGAAATCGCAGATATCCATCTTCACAAACTCATAGTTGGGCTTAGCCTCTATGTCTTTCAGGTTTGCTAAGTTGCCAGCGTAAGTCAGCTTGTCAAGATTGATGATGTGATACTCGGGATACTTGTTCACAAACAGGCGCACAACATGGCTTCCAATGAAGCCGGCGCCACCAGTAATGACAATTGTTCTCTTCATAATTATGACTATAGTTTTTTAATGTGTTCCTAATGTTATAACTTCACAATCAGTGAATTTATTGCCTTCGACAGTCAGTCTGATTAATGTTCTCTCCTTGTGCCAGCCTTGAAGCCCGGCAGCGCCGGGGTTGATGTGCAGCAGCCCTAATGTCTTGTCGTACTGCACCTTCAGTATGTGGGAGTGGCCTGCCACGAAGAGTGCTGGCGGGTTGGCATAGAGTGTTGACCGCACACTGGCATCATAGTGGCCCGGATAGCCGCCGATGTGCTTGATAAGCACCTCTGCATCTTCACACTTGAAGCGGCAGGTCTCGCGGTACATCTGCCTCAGGTCACCCCCATCGCAATTGCCGTAGACAGCCCTAAGGGGTCTGAACTCTGCCAGTTTCTGCGCCACTTCCAGTGAGCCGATGTCACCGGCGTGCCATATCTCATCGCAGGGCTCAAAGTAATGCAGGTACTTTGAATCCCAGTAGGCATGAGTGTCGCTTATGATTCCAATCTTCTTCATTGCTTCTGGTGTTTCCTGAGCCGATAGCCAACGCCGAGCATCAGGTTGTTGGGGTATTTGTAGTTATAGAGGCAGTAGCCAACGTTGAGGAATAGCCTGCGGGTAA
>JAFLSH010000091.1 GCA_022511055.1 Prevotella sp.
TTATTTTCTACACTTTAGGATTCCACTTCTTGTTCTAAAAATGCCCCCGCCATCATAAACCAAAAAAAAGCGGCACTTTAGCAGCAAAAAGCGCCACTTTAGGAAAATTACTCCGTGAGTTTTGGAAATTACTCCGTGAGTTTTGGGAAATACTCCGTGAGTTTTGGGAAATACTCCGTGAGTTTTTTCTCCACTAAAACCTACCACTCCAATCTTACCCACTACACCTAATATTAAATGTTGCCCCTGTGCAGGGGGGATAATCTTATCTCTAATTGGAATCCTAAAGTGTAGAAAATAACATGAATTCAGTTAAAATCATGTATAGTCGGGGGTGTCTGGTATTCCACTATACATTACATAACTTTTTATGTTTCATATGGTTATGAAGATTCATGTATAGTTGGGCATTTTTTCAAAAAAAATGTGGCAAAGAAAAACAAGACGGTAGTGCCATTTTTTGCTTTCGGAAAATCTATAAAATCCATCGCAAAGTGGCAGAGCTGAAGAAAAACGGTGTTTCTTTTGGTTATTTGCCCGATTTGCAGTACCTTTGCAATCGCTTATGAACATGTGGAATTGCTATAACTATGGTTGCGAAGAATAAAAAGCGGCGCTGGCACTGCCTGCCCGGGCAGCCTCCGACGGAGCTGGATAAGCAGGTGATGTACTGGGAGAACAAGAACAAACTGGTACCCACCCGCGACCTGATAAAAACGCCGGAGCAGATAGAAGGCATCAGGCGGGCGGGCGTAGTGAATACGGGTGTACTCGATGAAGTGGCCAAGCACATCTGTGCTGGTATGTCGACGTTGGAGATAGACCAGATTTGCCGAAAATACTGCGATGACCACCATGCCATCCCTGCCTGTCTGAACTATGGTGGCGATGAAGAGGTGCCGCCGTTCCCCATGTCGGTTTGCACCAGCATCAACGAAGTGGTCTGCCACGGTATTCCCAAAGCTGAAGATGTGCTTCAGGAGGGGGATATTATTAATGTGGATTTCACCACGATTCTTGATGGCTATTATGCTGATGCCAGCCGAATGTTCATTATCGGCAAGACTACCCCGGAGAAAGAACAGTTGGTGCGTGTGACAAAGGAGTGCCTGGAGATAGGCATGGAAGCCGCAAAGCCTTTCGGGTTTGTCGGCGACATTGGCCATGCCATTGAGAAGCACTGCAAAAAGTACGGCTACGGCATTGTGCGCGACTTGGCCGGCCACGGCGTTGGCTTGAAGTTCCACGAAGAGCCTGATGTCAACCACTATGGCCACCGTGGCACGGGCATGCTGCTGGTGCCGGGCATGGTGTTCACCATTGAGCCCATGATTAACATGGGTACGTGGAAAGTCTTCATTGATGCTGACGACCCTTACGGCTGGGAAGTCATTACTGGTGACGAAAAGCCCAGCGCCCAGTGGGAACACACCCTGCTCATGACCGAGCATGGCGTAGAAATACTGACTTATTAATCCTTATCTTCTTCATGAATCCCGTAACTCCCGTTTATATATTAGGTATTGAAAGTTCGTGTGATGACACTTCGGCGGCCGTACTCAGAGATGGTGTATTGTTGTCGAATGTAACAGCCTCTCAGGCAGTACATCAGGACTATGGCGGCGTTGTGCCGGAACTGGCCAGCAGGGCTCACCAGCAGAACGTGGTGCCTGTGGTGCATGCGGCCTTGAAACAGGCCGGGGTGGATAAAGAACAGCTCTCTGCGGTGGCCTTTACCCGCGGGCCGGGCCTGATGGGCTCGCTGCTGGTGGGTGTCAGCTTTGCCAAGGGCTTCGCCCGCTCGCTGGGTATTCCGCTCATTGATGTCAATCACCTGCAGGGTCATGTGATGGCGCACTTTATAGCCACTCCTGACTCCCCCGAGCAGGCTTTCCCGCCTTTCCCCTTCCTCTGTCTGTTGGTAAGCGGCGGTAATTCGCAGATAGTGAAGGTAAATGCCTATAATGACATGGAAGTGCTGGGGCAGACCATTGATGATGCGGCCGGAGAAGCCATCGACAAATGCTCGAAGGTGTTGGGGCTGGGCTATCCCGGCGGCCCTATCATTGACCGCCTGGCCCGGCAAGGCAACCCGAAGGCTTTCCATTTTGCCGAGCCGAACATTCCCGGTCTGGATTACAGCTTCTCGGGGCTGAAGACCTCATTTCTCTACTCGTTGCAGAAGTGGGTGGCTGAAGACCCCGACTTTGTGGAGAAGAACAAGGAAGACATAGCCGCTTCGCTGGAGTGGACCATTGTGGACATTCTGATGAAGAAGCTGAAGAAGGCAGTGCAGCAGACTGGCATCAAGCACGTGGCCGTAGCCGGCGGCGTAAGTGCCAACAACGGCTTGCGAAATGCCTTTTATGATGCGCAGAAGCGTTACGGTTGGACTATCTACATTCCAAAGTTCAGCTATACGACCGATAATGCCGCCATGATAGGGATTGTAGGCCATTACAAGTATCTTGACAAGGCGTTTTGCAGTATTGATGCCCCCGCCTTCTCGAAAGTAACGTTTGGATTAGGAAACAAATCATCAAACCAATAAGACATAAACATGGATTTTGAAGCAAAAATCACAAGCAGGGAAATCAGTGAACTGCTGTGGGAAATGGAAAAAACTGTCGGCACGGCAGAGAGTTGCACTGGCGGCGGCATTGCCGAGGCTATCATTTCGGTGCCTGGCGCGTCAAAATATTTCAAGGGCGGTGTCATCTCCTATGTCAACGAAATCAAGGAGTCACTGCTCGGTGTTGACCATCAGTTATTGGAAGAAAAGACCGCAGTCTGCGAAGAAGTGGCCATTGCGATGGTGCAGGGAGCCTGCCGTACGCTGCAAACCGACTATGCCATCTCGGCAACAGGTCTGGCCGGGCCTACGGGCGGCACCAAGGATATTCCCGTGGGCACTATCTGGCTGGCCTGCGGCAATGCCGATAGGGTAGTGACCCAAAAGGTCGAGGAAGACCACGGCCGAGACATCAACCTGGCTATTGCCATAAACAAGGCCATGCAGATGTTTTTGGACTACTTGCAGGCAGAAAGTGCATTGAATAGACGAGACTGATGGTTAAAAAATATTAAGGCAAGACTAATTCTTCATTCTTCGTTCTTCATTCTTGATAAAAATGTGTACCTTTGCACCCTGTTTGGAGTAAGTTACTAAAAAGTACACAATTAAAGTAGATAGCAATGTCTAAGATTTGTCAAATTACAGGAAAGAAGGCACAGATTGGTTGTAATGTGTCTCACTCAAAGCACCGCACAAAGAGACGCTTTGATGTTAACCTTTTCAGCAAGAAGTTCTACTATGTGGAAGAGGATTGCTGGATTCAGTTGAAGATTAGTGCATCTGGTCTTCGTATGATTAATAAAGTTGGTCTTGATGCTGCATTGAAGCAGGCTGTTGCCAAGGGATATGTAGACTGGAAGGACATTAAAGTGATAGGAGATTAATAGACCATGGCAAGCAAGAAAGCAAAAGGCAATCGCGTCCAGGTTGTTCTGGAGTGCACTGAGCACAAGGCAAGTGGTATGCCCGGCACCAGCCGTTACATCACCACCAAGAACCGTAAGAATACGCCCGAGCGTATGGAGTTGATGAAGTATAACCCCATCCTGAAGAAGATGACTCTTCACAAGGAAATTAAATAATCAGGACTGAAGTATGGCAAAGAAAACCGTTGCTACCCTCCATGAAGGCTCAAAGGATGGTCGCGCTTACACAAAGGTAATCAAGATGGTGAAGAGCCCAAAGACGGGTGCTTACATCTTCGACGAGCAGATGGTTCCCAACGAAGCAGTGAAAGACTTCTTCAAGAACTAATATTGTTGGAACATTTTTAACAGACACATATCGGAGAGTTGCAATATACTAAAAATATTGCAACTCTCTTTTTTTGCAGGAAAAAATACCTAAAACTAATTATTGCATATCTCACAAAAAATGCCTAATTTTGCAGGCAATAACATTGATTAGGTATGAAGAATCAGAAAATGTACGAGGCTGACGACAAGATGATTAGCCTGATACGTGACAACTATGACCTTTTGCAAGCGCTTGGCAGCTTTGGCATCTCCCTGGGTTTTGGCGACAAGACCGTCAAGGAGACCTGCGAGGACAACGGGGTCGACACCTACACGTTCCTGGCTGTTGTCAATTTCACCATCAACGGCTACGGCGACTTTGAAAATGACGAGCAGCTGTCTGTTCCGACCCTGATGCGCTATCTGAAGGCCAGCCATGCCTACTATCTGGATTTTCAGCTCCCCTTCATTCGCCGTGAGCTGCAAGAGTCACTGACCGAGGGCGACCCGGTCGGCCAGCTCATCATGCGCTTCTATGATGCCTATGCCCATGAGATTCTCCAACACATGAAGTACGAGCAGAAAACACTGTTCCCTTACGTGCAGTCTCTGCTTGACGGCAAGCCCGTTAATGACTACAGCATCGAGACCTTCTCGAAGCACCATGGCGCTGCCGACAAGAAGCTGCGCGAACTCAAGCTGCTCATTATCAAGTATCTGCCGAGCGACGGCTTGCGCAACAACCAGCTGACGGCCACGCTTCACGACATCTACGACAACGAAGTCTGGCTGCGGCAGCATGCGCAGGTGGAAGACAGCATCTTTGTGCCCGCCATCAGGCGGCTGGAACAACAGTCGAAGAAGAATGACGTGACCAAGAACATCAGCGGCATGGTGCTGGGGGCTGCCCAGAACGCCGACTTGCTGTCTGAGCGCGAGAAAGACGTGATTATCGCTCTGGTGCAGGGCATGTCTAACAAGGAGATTGCCAACCACCTCTGCATTTCCATCAACACCGTGATTACCCACCGCCGCAACATTGCCCATAAACTTCAGATTCACTCTCCGGCCGGCCTTACCATCTATGCCATTGTCAATGGGCTGGTGGACATTTCTTCAGTCAAACTATAACCACAAGAACTACGACAAACATGAACAGACAATTATTGGCTCTGACCCTCTTGGCGGCTTCTGCTCTCGGACTTTCGGGGCAGCCGCTGCGCCAGTTACAGTACTATCCTGACGGGCGCGACATAGTCTGCCATGACGGGCAGAATCGCTATACGCGCGCCCTCTATGGCGGCTACACCGAGTTTCGTGTAGAGACGAGCGACCGCCCCATCTTCGGCACTTTCCGCAAGCGCGCCCACCGTAACATTCGCTTCGCCCTGACCCTGAACGGCCAGACCACCAGTCTGGAGCAGACAACCCATTGCGAAGCCCGCTACAATGCGGGCTGGCGTTCCTATCTGCTGACGGACCAGTCATGGGGGGCGCATGCCCGGCTGCGGGTCAGCGTTTTGGCTCAGCCCGACACCGAGTCTGCCATCTGGCTGTTCGAGCCTGAGGGATTGCCGGCCGATGCCCAGCTCAGCTGCACGGTCTGCGATGTGCTTCGCCCCAACTTCAAGCGCGCCGGCGACATGGGCTCCGACCCGGCAGACTCCTTCGAGCCTGCACCGGCCGAGACTAATAAGTTGGTGGCGCAATGGCCGGTAGGGCAGGGCAGGAGCTACGCCGTACTCGACTGCGATGAGCAGGGTGTCTATACGCTGACCAATCCCTCTGGCGCTGCGGCCGAGCAGCTTTACGACAAGGCATGGCGACACCACGAGTGGCTGGCCAATCGGATTGTGTTCAACACCCCCGACCCCTACATGAATACCCTGGGCGGTGCCCTGATGGCCGCTGCCGACGGCGCATGGGATGGCGAGACTTGGCTTCATGGGGCAGTGGTCTGGCGCATGCAGCTCCCTGGCTGGCGCGCCGGCTATTTGGGCGATGTGCTGGGACTGCCCGACCGGGCTCGCAGCCATTTCTCCGCATATGCCGCCAGTCAGGTGGACCAGGTTGAGCCGACCATTCCCGCTCCGGCGCTCGACCCGGACAAGGCGCTCTCGCGCGCCTTGAAGGCGTGGGGAACACCCATGTATTCCAACGGCTACATTGTGCGCTATCCCCACCGTAAGGATGTGATGCACCATTACGACATGAATCTCTGCTACATTGACGAGCTGTTGTGGCACTTTGAATACGATGCCGACACCGCCTATATGCGCAAGATGTGGCCCGTGCTGACCAGTCATCTTGCATGGGAGAAGCGGAATTTCGACCCTGACGATGATGGTCTCTACGATGCCTATTGCTGTATCTGGGCTTCCGATGCCCTCTACTACAACAGTGGTGCGGTGACCCATTCCTCTGCCTACAACTACCGTGGCTTCTCGCTGGCTGCCCGCATTGCGGAAATCATAGGCGAAGACCCTACATATTATAGGAGCGAGGCCGAGAAGACACTCCGTGCCATGAACGAGCGACTTTGGTTGAGTCAGCAAGGACACTGGGCAGAGTATCAGGACTTTATGGGGCTGAAGCGCATTCACGACCACGCAGCTCTGTGGAGTGTCTATACCCCCATTGACTGTGGCGCCGCCACGCCCGCGCAGGCGTTTCAGGCTACTCAGTATGTTGACAGCTGCATTCCGCACATACCAGTCAGGTTTGCGGAAAAGACGGTCTGGATGGGCGCGCCCGACGGCGGAAGCCAATCGGAAAGCGGCAATTTGCGCCTCTTTCCGGCCGACGATGGCAGCTTGGCCACGATTAGCACCACCGACTGGCTGCCCTACGACTGGAGTATCAACAACGTGGCGGCCGAGGAGGTGATGCACACCGCACTGAGCTTTTTCCAGGCAGGCCGCGCCGACGAGGGCTATGCGCTTGTCAAGGCCAATATCATGGACCAGGCTTATCTTGGCAAGAGCCCGGGCAACTTCGGCCAGATAAGCTACTACGACAAGGCTCGTGGCGAACTCTACCGCGACTTCTCCGACAACTCTGGCATTTCGGCGCGGGCACTCATACAGGGGCTGTTCGGCATTGTGCCCGATGCCCTTAACGGCCGGTGCATTCTGCGCCCCGGCCTGCCCGATGCGTGGGATAGCGCATCAGTGGAGACCCCCTACTTCAAGTACTCCTACCGCCGGCAGGGCAACGATGATGTCTATGAGGTGGAGCAGCACTTTGCCCGGCCGTTGCAGATAGTCTTGCGGCGCAACACCGGCGACGGGGGCTACGTGGAGACGGTGGGCTCCAGCGAGCAGAGGCAGACCTTTGTGGTCAGGCGCGTGGAGCGGCGGCAGGCTCCCGCCCCCCTGGTGCGTTCCAGGCAGATTGACGGGCGCATCTGGGGCAACAATTTCGACGACGTGCAGCCCGACCGCATGGAGACCGTGCCCATGACGGCCCAGCTGAACAGCCATGTCAGCGACATCTTCAGGAATTCCTACCTCTCGCCCCGCTCACCCTACACGACACTCCAGCTGCCGGTGCAGGGCATAGGCGAGTGGTGCCACCCCGAGGCCACGGCGACCATCGACGACACGGCACTCCGCCGCCAGGTCGGCGCAGCGGGCGAGTTCACGGCCGATGCGCTCGGCATTCCGTTCCGTTCTCCGGCCGAGGGGCACAACATTGCCTACACCTCACTGTGGGATAACTACCCGGAGGCCATTACCGTGCCCCTTTCCGGGAAGGCCAGCCACGCCTATCTGCTGATGGCCGGCTCTACCAACCACATGCAGAGCCACATTGACAACGGCCTGGTGATTGTCAGCTACGCCGACCAGACGGCCGACACCCTGCACTTGCAGAATCCCCACAACTGGTGCCCCATTGAGCAGGACTATTACGAAGACGGGCTGGCGTTCCATGCCGCCCAGCCGCGACCCTACCGCATCGACTTCGCCACCGCCCGTGTCAGCCGCGAGCTGATGCCCATGGGCGAACACTACGGCCGACCCGCCACGGGCGGCGTGGCCGGGAGCTACAACGACCGCACGTTGGCGAAGGGGGCAGGCGTGATTCTCGACATGCCGCTGCACCCGCAGAAACGGCTTCGCTCGCTGACGGTGCGCACACTCTCAAACGACGTGGTGATTGGGCTGATGGGCATCACCCTGCAACGCTGACCCGCGGTTTGGCGGAAGAAATGTGCAAACTACTATTAAATACGGCAGTCGAAACCCTAAAAAGCCTTAATACCCCCCCCATTCGCAGCCTGCCCCGAAGAGTTCGCAGATTTTTTTGTACCTTTGTGCCGTAAATACGTATAAAAATGATGAACAAGACGATTATCATGACCATGGCGCTGACCCTGGCCGCACTGGCGGGGCAGGCCAAAGTGATTAAGACCATCAGCCGCCCGACGGCCACGGTCTGCCTGAACGTGTGGCAGGGCGAGTTGCGTGCCAACGAGGTCATTATGACCGACACGGCCACCACGGTGCGCTTCACAATAGAGTACCAGTACCCCGTGGGCGCGAGCTTCCGCTTCGTTTCGAGCAGCTATCTGGCTGACCGCGCGGGCAACCGCTACCCCCTGCGTGCCGCCGAGGGGATTAAGCTCGACGACTGGGTCAACTCGCCGGCTGACGGCAAGACCGACTTCACAATGCACTTCGAGCCGCTGCCTGCCGAGGTGCAGATTTTCGACTTTATCGAGGGCGACGTTGAGGGTGCGTTCAGGCTGATAGGCATTCACGACGACGGCTATCTGCCCGAAGGCATCACCGACACCTACTGGCGTGACGATGCCACGGGCGACTGGCTGATAGGCTTTACCGCCAGCCACGTGATATACGGCAACCGCGTACACGAGATTGCCAGCCGGACAGAACGGAAGGACACCTACACGCTGACCACCGCCGACGGCGAGACCATCAGGGTGGGGCGGCTGCGGAAGGGGCTGCGCACCATCACCATCGGCAGCGCCGCGCCCGCCGTGTGCAGCCCAATCACCACGGCGACCCTGCCTGACTATCCCACGAAAGACCTGCGGGTGGGATTTCGCGACAATGGCTACCGCCAGGGCGACAGCGTGACCCTTGTCGGCTGGCTGAAGGACATGCCCGAGGCGTTGTGGAAGAAGGGCAGCGAGTTTGAGGTGAGTCTCGAGGATATTATCAAAGACACGCCGGAGAACGCCTATGCCAAGATGGACTCCCTGGGGCGCTTCAGCCTGCGCTTCCCCCTGCTCAACACTTCGCAGGTGTTCATGGACTGGGGGCGCACCACCATCTGCACTGTGATGGAGCCGGGCGAGACCTATTTTCTGCTCTACGACCACAAGACCGGCCAGCAGCTCTTCATGGGCACTGACGTGCGGGTGCAGAACGAACTCCTGGCTCATTCCCTGTCGATGGGTGATTTCAGTTTCACACCAGACGACAGGGGCAAGACGACGGCCATGGCGTTCTTGGAACGGACTGACAGCGCCCGCAACAGCCAGATGGCCGAACTGCGGGAGCGCATAGGCCAGCACCCCAACCTCTCGCAGCGCTACATGGACTACCTGTCGGGCTACATTCTGACCTTGCAGGGCGAGGGGCTGATGCAGGCTCGTTTCTATATGCCCAATACAGACTTGCCGCAGCCCTACATGGACTACGTGGGCCGTGAGCTGTGGCAGAAGCTCAGCCGCCCCTATACGCTTTACGGCTGCTTCTCGACCTTCATGCGCGACTACCTTGACCAGCTGCACCACAATGAGGCGATGATTATGCGGGGCGACGAGACGGTGGACATGGTCAGGCGGCTGGAGCAGCAGGGCATAGTGACGCTGACGGCAGACGAGCAGCAGCAGCTGGATGCCTACGAGCCGCTGATGAACAAGCTGGTGGCCGACCTGTCTGGAAACCCCGGCAGAGAAAAGATAGATTCGCTGGTCAAAGCCTTCAACGCCAACGAAGTCGTGCAAAAAGTGTCAAAACTCATGGTTCGCATCGGCGCGCCCCTGCAGGATGAGCTGGACGCCTACGCATTCCGCAGGCACCTGGCCCACCTCGATTCGGTGGGCTGCGACCGCCCCCTGCGCGACATCTACCTGGCCCGGCTGGCCCACCGCGAGTTCAAGGCCATCCACGAGCCGCTCCGACCGGGCGTGATGGCCTTTGTCAGCAGAGAGCTGCAAACGCCCGCCGCACTGGCCTCCGTGCAGGCGGAGCATGACAAGTACCTGGCTCTGCAGCGGCGCGACATTACCAAGACAGAGAGCCTGAAAAGCAACGACAATGTGGCCGAGATGACCGAGGGCGAGCAGATTCTGCGCAAGATAACCGAGCCGTATCGCGGCAGGCTGGTGTTGCTCGACATCTGGGGCACATGGTGTGTACCCTGCGTGGAGGCCCTGTCGCAAAGCAAGGAGGAATATGAGCGGCTGAAGGACTACGACCTGGTCTACCTCTACCTGGCCAACCGCAGCAGCGACCAATCGTGGAAGAACGTAATCAAGGAGTACGACCTGGTGGGCGACAACATTGTCCACTACAACCTGCCCGACAGCCAGCAGTCCGCCATCGAGCATTTCCTTAAAGTCAACGCCTTTCCCACCTACCGTCTCATCGACCGCGACGGCACGCTCCTCGACGTGGATGTCGACCCTCGCTACCTTGAGAGCCTGGTGAACTTGCTGGAAAAGATGAAATAGCGGAAAAAAC
>JAFLSH010000092.1 GCA_022511055.1 Prevotella sp.
TTAGTTGAGTTGGGCATCGTCTTTCTCTTTTCGGCTGGCAAAGTTAAGAAAAACCGCACAAACAAAAGTCGGCAACGCACAAAAAGTGGTTGCCGAGGGTGCATTTCTTTAAATAGTTTAAGAAATGAAGGTTATTTCTCCGCCTCGAAGGTGCATTCCTTGCGAATCTTGCTGAGATAGGAAGGCGTAACATTGAGGAGAACGAGGCAAAGGTTGTCCGAGTGCCCCTTAGTCGGTAAGGATGAGACCATCGTGAAGATGAATGGTACGGTCGGTGGTCTGTGCCAACTGCTCATCGTGGGTCACGATGATGAAGGTCTGGCCAAAGCGGTCGCGGAGGTCGAAGAACAGCTGGTGCAGCTCGGTCTTGTTCTTTGAGTCGAGGGAGCCGGAAGGCTCGTCGGCCAGAATGATGGCGGGATTGTTGACCAGGGCGCGTGCCACGGCTATGCGCTGCTTCTCGCCGCCGGAGAGTTCGGCAGGCTTGTGGTCGGCACGGTCGCTGAGCCCCATGAACTGCAACAGCTCCTTTGCACGGTTTTTGGCATCCTTGCCGGAACGCCCTGCGATGTAGGCGGGAATCATGATGTTCTCGATGGCCGTGAACTCAGGCAGCAGCTGGTGGAACTGGAACACGAAGCCGAGATGGCGATTGCGGAAGTCGGCGAGTGCTTTCTGCGAGAGGGTCGTAACGTCAGTACCATCGATGACTATCTGCCCGTCGTCAGGACGGTCGAGAGTGCCCATTATCTGCAACAGGGTGGTTTTGCCCGCACCGCTGGGGCCGACGATGCTGACCACCTCGCCGCGGGCGATGTGCAGGTCGATGCCTTTCAGTACTTGCAGCGAGCCGAAGCTCTTGGTGATGTTGTGGGTGGTAATCATAGGGGATGATGGATTGTGGGGAATGAGGGTTTATGACTAAGGGCGCTTGCGGTGAATCCAGTGGAGGATGGTGCCATAGATGGAATTCTCCTCATGGTGCTGCGCCTCGGTGAAGCTCATGCTGTCTTCCTTCTCGCTGCCATACTGGTCAGGGAAGATAATCATGAGATTCTTGCCTGAGAAGAACTGCTGCAACTCGTTGGGCAGCCGCTCGAGGGCGTTCTTATAAGAGATGGTGCCCTTGCGGGCAGTAACCACGACAAAGAGGTGGTCTTCGGCTATGTTGGCCGCCAGGTGCGGCAGCTCGTTCCAGTGAGCCATGGGCGTGTACTCGCTTCGGACACTCTGGTGGTTGACGTTGATGTACTCGGCTATCAGCACGAGCGACTCCTCGCGGCCATGGAACTGTATGCGGCAGTCGAGCTGCTCAGCCAGACGGCAGAGGCGCTCCAGCCACCGCTGGAAGCCGGGCTCGAACTCTGCGCGCGAAGGCACGGCCACCTGTATGCGCCGGATGGTGGAGAGGGGCTGCACGAAGCGCAGCAGTATAATCTGGCGGTTGAGGCCGTTGTAGAGGCTCTGGATGAAGTCGCCCCAGAAGTGCGGATTCTTCTCGGTATGAACGTGCATGCCCATGATGATTTCCGAGCAGGCAGACTCGCGGAAGGCATGCTTGATGCCGTTGGCTATGTTGGTGGCCAGCCGCACCTGTGTCTGCATCTGCAGCTCGGCGGCACTGGCCTGACGTTGCAGCCTCTCGAGCAGCTGCAGGCCGGTCTCGCGGTTGGCGGCGGCGTTCTGGTCGTCATAGACCACGTTGAGCGCCGCCAGCTGCTCGTTCTGGCGGTTATCCCTGACCAGCATGGCCAGCTCGAGCAGCTGCGGGGCTATGTCGGGATATTTCACGCAGAGCAGAATCTTCTCCTGTCCGCTCTTCCGCCGCATATGGCTCAGATGGTGGGTACGCTCCTCGATGATAATCTGCTGGGCGGCGTGTTCAGTCATGAGGGTAGAGATGATGCAGGTGACGAGAATCATCATGGCGATGCCGTTGAGCATGTCATCACTGACGAGGAACTGCCCCGGCGCCGTCTGCAAGTTCATGCCCACCATGACCATGGCGATGGCTCCCGCGGCATGGGCCGACGTGAGGCCGAACATGATGTGCCCATTGGACTTGGGCAGCCGGAAGAGCAGGCTCGACAGATAGGCAGCCACCGCCTTGCCGAAAGTGCCGAAGAACGAGATGAGGACAAGCGCCCAGAGAATGTGCGGCCCATCGGCGAGTGTACGCACGTTGACAAGCATGCCCACACCGATGAGGAAATAGGGGATGAAGAGCGCATTGCCGATGAACTCAAGGCGGTTCATGAGGGGCGACACGTGCGGGATGTAGCGGTTGAGTATCAGACCCGAGAAGAACGCGCCAAAGATACCTTCCAGCCCGATGAGATTGGAGAGCGCCGCCGAGAGGAACATGATGGCCAGCACAAAGATGTACTGCATGACCTGGTCGCTGTAACGTCTCAGGAAATAGCGCGTGATGCGGGGGATGAAATAGACCGAGGCCGCCATGAACAGCACCAGCTTCAGCACGAAGAAGAGCCAGAACAAGACCTGCGTGCCGGCCGACGAGTCATCGGCGTTGGCGAAGGTGGCACTGAGCGCGGCTATCATGACCAGCGACATGAACAGCGAAATCATGCTGGAGCCGACGGAGAGCGTGACGGCATGGTGGCGCTGCAGGCCGTAGCGGCCGACAAGGGGATAGGCTATCAGTGTGTTGGAAGCCATGATGCAGCCCAACAGGAAAGCCGCCGGCGGCGAATAGTGCAGCAGGGTGATGGCCATAGCGTAAGTAAGCCCCATCGGCACGAAACAGGTGAGAACACCGAAGATGACGAAGCGGCGGGTGTTCTTCTTGATGCCCTCCATATCCATCTCCAGACCGGCCAGGAACATGATGTAGTAGAGGCCGACACGGCCGAAAAGCTCGAAGGAGTCATCGCGCTCAAGGATGTCGAGACCATACTGCCCGATGACGACACCCGCCAGCACCATGCCGATGATGTGCGGGATGCGCAGCTTGCTCATCACGATGGGCGCGAAGAGAATGATTATCAGCACCACGAAGAAGATGAGCGTGGGGTCGGTGATAGGGAAGTATGGTGATAAATCTATCATTTTGACTGCAAAGGTACGAAAATTTTGGCACGGATGACACGGATTACACGTTTTTTTTGTAATTTTGCACCCAAATTAATCACGAATCAGAGAATTTGGTTAGAATGAAAGTAGCAATTGTTGGTGTGAGCGGTGCCGTAGGCCAGGAGTTTCTGCGGCTGCTCGACGAGAGAGATTTCCCAATGGATGAGTTGGTGCTGTTTGGCTCTGAGCGCTCGGCTGGAAGCAAGTACACGTTCCGCGGCAAGGAGCTGACTGTAAAGCTGTTGCAGCACAACGACGACTTCAAGGACATAGACATTGTCTTCGCCAGCGCAGGCGCAGGCACATCGAAGGAGTTTGCCGAGACGATAACGAAGCATGGCGCGGTGATGATAGACAACAGCTCTGCCTTCCGCATGGATGACGATGTGCCCCTGGTAGTGCCTGAGTGCAATGCCGAGGACGCACTGAACGCCCCGCGCGGCATCATTGCCAACCCCAACTGCACGACTATCATGATGGTTGTGGTGCTGCAGCCGCTGGAGCAGCTGAGCCATATCAAGCGCATACACGTGGCTTCCTACCAGAGCGCATCGGGTGCCGGCGCCGCCGCCATGCAGGAGCTGCAGCAGCAGTACAAGGAAATCATTGAGACGGGCGAGGTGAAGACCATCAAGAAGTTCCCCCACCAGCTGGCCTACAACGTGATTCCGCAGATAGACGTGTTCCAGCCTAACGGCTACACGAAGGAGGAGATGAAAATGTATAACGAGACGAAGAAAATCATGCACACCGATGCCAAATGCTCGGCCATGTGCGTGCGTGTCTCGTCACTGCGGTCACACTCGGAGAGTGTGTGGATTGAGACAGAGCGCCCCATCTCGGTAGAGGAGGCGCAGAAGGCCATTGCCGCCGCCCCCGGCTGCACACTCGTAGACGACCCGCAGACACTGACCTACCCCATGCCGCTCGACACGGCCGGCAAGGACGACGTGTTCGTAGGGCGCGTACGCAAAGACCTGACCGACGACTGCGGCCTGACGTTCTGGCTCTCCGGCGACCAGATACGCAAGGGTGCTGCGCTGAACGCCGTGCAGATAGGCGAATATTTGGTGAAGAAACGCAACAAACAATAAACTGGAAAAACAAGGAGGTATCTATGAAAAGAATGTTTTGGGCCATGTTGGCCGCAGTCATGTTGAGCGCCTGCTCAAGCGAGCGCGAGTATATCAATTACCGTGGCATGTCGATGGGCATGTCGGCCAGACAGCTGGCCGACTCGCTGCAGAAGCAGGGGCTGGCTCTCGACACAACGAAGTATGAAGACCGCTACGTGCTGGCCGACACGCTGGCCAACAACTTCACGGTGGCCATCTACCATCAGAACGACACCATCGGCGACATCTTGGAGAACTATATCGCCACCTACAACGACTCTACGAGCCAGCTGTGGCAGAAGATACGCGACGAGCTGGCAGAGGAGTTCGGATGGCCCAACATGGGCAAGCACGGCGACCTGCACAAAGAGGCCACGTTCCAGAACAAGAAGGGAACGGTGATTGTCACGCTGCTGAACACCTATTCGCCGACACTGACCGTGCGCTATTCTACGGCACAGACACCAGAGTAAGACTGTGGCGACGGGATAAAAGAAAAATCCGCAAGTTGTCTTGACGAACAGCTTGCGGATTTCTTATGCTTTGTGTCGACACTTGGATTCGAACCAAGGACCCCCACCATGTCAAGGTGATACTCTAACCAGCTGAGCTATGCCGACTCGTTTTTTTGTTCCTTTTCTTTCTTGGTGCGCCTAACAGGACTCGAACCTGCACATCGTGAGATACTAGATCCTAAGTCTAGCGCGTCTACCAATTCCGCCACAGGCGCAGGACTCCGTTCCTTGTTTTGGCGTTTGCGGGCGCAAAGGTACTACTTTTTCTTGAAACTGCCAAAAGATTCGGCCAAAAGTTTTCGCGCAAACTCAATAATTGTGTCTTTACCCTGCCCGAAATCCTCGTCTGTAAGGTCGACATGATAGTCGGGCTCAATGCCGAACTCCGTGGACTGGAGTTGCGCATCGAATGTGGGAACGGCCGAGAAACGCACCGACCAGCCGTTGGGCAGCGACGAGCTGAAAGGCATGCCGGCACCGCCGCCTGTGTGGTCGCCGACGAGGCACGCCAGCGGCAGCGCCTTCATGTACATGGCAAACTCATTGGCCGCCGAGAACACATGGCGGTTGGTGAGTACGCAGACGGGCTTCTGCCAGCGCAGGTTGGCCGACGGCTCCAGATACTTGGGCTTTGGCTCTGAGAAGTCCGTATGCCCCTTGCCGGTCTTGTGCTGGGTGTAGCCTACCAGCACACGCTCATTGGTAAACCGCGCCGCCAGCTTCTCGGCGTTGGTCAGTTCGCCGCCGCCGTTCTCGCGTATGTCGATGATAAGGCCGCGACAGGTTATCAGGTACTGCAACACCTCATCAAGATTGCCGCCGCCGATGCCGCTGCTGAAGCTCTCGTAGCGCAGATAGCCGATATTGTCATCTAAGACGCGGTAGCGCAGCCCGGCGGCTATCCGATAGTCAGAGCCCATGTAGCGCCGGTAGAGCGTATCGCTGAAATTGGCGGGATAATCTTCATACCAGCTCCAGTAGCGGCCGTAGTCGAAGGCCGTAGTCAGGTTGACATGGCCATCGCGCAGCTCGGCCAGCATGTCAGTCAGCACTTCAAACAGCTGGCTGTTAGTCATGTTGGCGCTGACACGCACCCGGTACTTGTCGTAGACGGCCTGCCAGTCAAGACCATACTCTTGCCGCTTGTAGTCGAGGAAGCAGTAATGCTCATCGATGATGTGCCACAGGGCCTCAAAGTTCCCTTCGGGCGTATTGCCATAGTCGGTCTCATCGACACAGGCCGTAGGCAGAAGCAAGAGCAGCACGGCGAGCCAGGAGAGGCGCGCGAGCCGGAAAAGGCGGCAAGATGATGGTGCGGAATGGGTCATGGCTGGTAGTTGATAAGCTGGAAACGCCTGACAACACCGAACATGAGGCGGTGATTGTAGACGTGCGATTTGAGTTGATTGACGTTGGCCTGCTGATAGTCGCCGAGATAGCCCAGCCGCAGGGTGAGGCTGCGGCTAACGTTGAAGTCTACCGACAGCTGCTGCCGCAGATTGGGTGCCGACACCAACGTGGTGGGCACGACATTACGGTCATAGTCACCGCAGGCAAAGATTTCGTAGTACGACTGCCCGTAGTTCGGACTGAACATCAGGCCGACCAGCGGCAGTTGCAGTTCGTAGCGCAGCGCCCACTTGTGGCGCAGCAGCCGGAAGTCGTAGGTGGCCGCGGCCGAAGGCATGAGCTGCGCGCCCAGGCGCAGCTGCGCCGGGTTGTTCGAGTTGCTGGAGTTGTAGATGAAGCCTATGTTGGCGGCAAGCATGGCGCCCACTTGCAGGTGCAGGTGGCGGGCCGGCACAAAGTCGCGGTACTTGCCCAGAAACAGCGAGTAATCGCCCTGAAGCTCGTTGCGCCGGCCGGTACGGTCGTTGGCAGAACTGAGATTCAGCTGATTTTCCATCAGCGTTGCCCACGCGCGGTCTGGCCGGTGGCGCTCTGCCGACGACAGGAAGGTGAGGCCGGTGCCGCTGAACTTCTCCTGTGAGAGATAGGTGTCAAGAACGCTGGTGCCGCCAAGACCTATTTGGTAGCTCGAGGTGGTGATGTGGCGGCCGGCCGCTCCGCTGCCGGCGCCGCGCTCCTGAGCCGCCACGGGCAGCCAAAGACACAGGCAGAGCGCTGTCAGCTTAGCTTTCTTCATCAGGGAACAGGCTTAGTTGGCCGGTTATCTCGTCAATGACCTGCTGCTGGCTTTTGCCGGCATCAGGGTCCAGGTCTTCATCGGCAGGGTCTGAGCCGGCCAGTTCGGCAGGGTCAGCGGGCTCGGCAGGCTCCGCAGGCATGCGGAGCGGCTCCAGCTCGACAATGCTCTCCAGCTGATAGGTAGTGATGCGCTTGCCCTTGGCCTTGAAGCCCTTGACACCGATGAACTGCTCGACATCTATCTCTTCCTGACCGCGGAACTCATCTTGTTCGCCGTAGGTGACCAGCAGGCGCGGGTAGACCTGGTCGGTCAGCAAGATGAGCTTCGACGACGGATTCTCGCCCAGGAAGTTCTGCTTGCGCTTCGAGGCTTCCATGAGGAAGCGCTTGGCGTAGGGATAGCCCTGGTTGTCGGCATCGAAGAGCGCCGCCGACCACACCTTGTCTGACACGTACTTCTCTATGCGCAGAATGTTCTGCTCATAGTGGTTGTTGATGTCAAAGTTGGTCAGGTAGTAGTCGCCGTTGTCAAGCACGACCAGTATCTGGTCACCATCGAAGAACTCGCCGAGCAGGCTCCCGTGTTCATCATAGTTCAGGCGGTTGATATCGGGGTCAAACCACACCATGCGCCCGCCGAGCGTAGAGCGGCCGTGGCTCTTCAGCCCGATGCGGTGGATGGAGTTCTTGGTCAGCAGGTTACCCTTCGAGGCGCGCCCCTTGATGATGACCTCTGAGAAGTCTTTCTCAATGAAAATCTTCTTCAGCTTCGGGTTGGGGTCGAGCGTGACCTTGATGACCTCGGCCTCGCCGTTGGGGTTGGCCGTGAAGTACATGACGCGCGAGCCCGGCGTACCCTGGGTCAAGTCGTACTCCTTATCGCGTGTCATGGAAGTGACGTTGAAGCGCTTGATGAAATACCAGCCCGCCTTGCCATCACGGTAGACCGCGTTGTAGATGGTGCGCGTGTCACTCTTCTTGAACACCTGCACGTGGATGATGTTCTTGCCGACGAAGAGCTTGTCGGCCACGCGGACCACCTTGTACTTACCGTCTTTGTAGAAGATGATAATATCATCAATGTCAGAGCAGTTGCAGACGAACTCATCTTTCTTCAGCCCCGTGCCGACGAAGCCTTCCTGACGGTTGATGTAGAGCTTCTGGTTGGCCTCGGCCACCTTGGTAGCCTCGATGGTGTCGAAGTTCCGAATCTCGGTCAGTCGCGGATGGTCTTTGCCATACTTGTCTTTCAGGAACTGGAACCAGCCCGCCGTTACTTCCGTGAGGTTGTTCAGGTCACGGTCTATGTCATCTATCTCGGCCTTGATGCGCGCCATCAGTTCCTCGGCCTTATCCTTGTTGAACTTCAGGATGCGCTGCATCTTGATTTCGAGCAGCTTCAGTATGTCGTCTTTTGTCACTTCGCGCACAAGGCTCGGGTAATAGGGAGTCAGGCGCTCATCAATATGCTCGCAGACCGCATCGACCGTGGGGGCCTGCTCGAACTTCTTGTCTTTATAGATGCGTTCCTCTATGAAGATTTTCTCCAGCGAACAGAAGTGATATTGCTCCAGCAACTCGCCTTTCCTGATTTCCAGTTCCTGGCGAATGAGGTCTTTAGTGCGCTCGGCAGAGTGGCGCAGCACATCTGAGACGGTGAGGAACTGCGGCCGCTGGTCGCGGATGACACAGCAATTCGGCGAAATATTGATTTCACAGTCGGTAAAGGCATAGAGCGCATCGAGTGTCTTATCGCTGCTGACACCCGGCGACAGATGCACCTGTATCTCGACCTGCGCCGAGGTCAGGTCAGTCACGCTCTTGGCCTTGATTTTGCCTTTCTCTATGGCTTTGGTGATGCTCTCTATGAGCGTGGAGACGGTTTTTGAGTATGGCAGCTCGCGTATGACCAGTGTCTTCTGGTCGAGCTTCTCAATCTTTGCGCGCACCTTCACCACGCCGCCGCGCTGCCCATCATTGTACTTCGACACATCAATGGAGCCGCCGGTCTGGAAGTCAGGGTACAGCTGGAACGGCTGGCCATGCAGGTACTGGATGGCAGCATCGCAGAGTTCCGAGAAATTGTGCGGCAGTATCTTCGACGAGAGCCCCACGGCAATGCCCTCTGCGCCCTGCGCCAGCAGCAGCGGAAATTTGACGGGCAGCGTGATGGGCTCTTTGTTACGACCATCATAGCTGAGCTGCCACTCCGTGGTCTTCGGGTTGAACACCGCCTCGAGGGCGAACTTCGACAGGCGCGCCTCTATGTATCGCGGCGCGGCGGCACGGTCACCAGTCAGCACGTTTCCCCAGTTGCCCTGCGTTTCGACGAGCAAGTCCTTCTGCCCCAGCTGCACCAGGGCATCGCCGATGGAGGCATCGCCGTGGGGGTGGAACTGCATGGTGTAACCCACGATGTTGGCCACCTTGTTGTACCGCCCATCATCCATGCGCTTCATGGCGTGCATGATGCGGCGCTGCACGGGCTTGAAACCATCTTCAATATGGGGCACGGCCCGCTCCAGAATCACGTACGAAGCGTAGTCGAGAAACCAGGTCTGGTACATACCGCTGAGGTGATGCACGGCCGCGGCATCAAACCGCCCCGCCGGCTTGTAGTCTGAGTGGCTCTCGCCCTCGCCGGCCTCCTGCGGCCCGCCCTCTACCTGCGCTTCGCTTTCCTGCTCCAGCACGTCTTCGTCTCTTGTCTCGTCATCCATATACTTGGCTTTAGCTTTATTGACTTTTAGGTTTGTTGCATGCAAAGTTACAAAAAAAATCAGAATAAACAGCCAAACAGCCAAGATATTCAGTTTTTTTAGCTGAAAACAGAGAGACAGCCCACCGACATTCAGTGACCTGTCTCTCTCCGTGTAGGGACGCCCGGGCTCGAACCGGGGACCTCTGCAATGTGACTGCAGCGCTCTAAACCAACTGGGCTACGCCCCTAACTTGTGTTAAGCGGGTGCAAAGGTACAAAATATTTCTGAAACAGCAAATGTTTTCCGAAAAAAAGTTGTAACTTTGCACCCATAATTTCGAAATTTGCAAGAATTATGGCACAGGAAGATGTATTTAAGAAAATCGTAAGCCACTGCAAGGAGTATGGCTTCGTATTCCCGTCAAGTGAAATCTACGACGGTTTGGGTGCCGTTTACGACTACGGTCAGAACGGCGTTGAGTTGAAGAACAACATCAAGCAATACTGGTGGAAGGCCATGACCATGCTGCATGAGAACATTGTCGGCATCGACTCTGCCATTTTCATGCACCCCACCATCTGGAAAGCATCGGGGCACGTGGATGCCTTCAACGACCCCCTCATTGACAACCGCGACTCGAAGAAGCGCTACCGCGCCGACGTGCTGATTGAAGACCAGCTGGCCAAGTACGACGAGAAAATCCAGAAGGAAGTCGAGAAAGCCCGCAAGCGCTTCGGCGACCAGTTCGACGAGGCCAAGTATATGGAGACCAGCCCGCGCGTGGCCGAGACCAAGCAGAAGCGCGATGCCCTGCACGCCCGCTTCGCCGCCGCCATGCAGGGGCCGGACCTCGAGGAACTGAAGCAAATCATTCTTGACGAGGAGATAGTCGACCCCATCAGCGGCACGAAGAACTGGACCGACGTGCGCCAGTTCAACCTCATGT
>JAFLSH010000093.1 GCA_022511055.1 Prevotella sp.
AATTGTCTGTTTCTCTGACCGATTTCTGCTAAATAGCAATTTTCATAAATACAGGATAGTGGTCAGAGTATGTGATGTCTTGTTTGTAATAAGTGATTCCTTCAAGTGACGGATCATGGAAAATGTAGTCGATGCGGAACATCTTTTTACCTCTGTAGGTGTACATCCATCCGCTGCCGCATTCCTTGAATCCATCTACCAAATCACCTTTCATGGTCCTGTAGACATAGGAGTAAGGTACATCATTGAAGTCACCGCACAGAATGATAGGGTTGGGGCTTTCCTTCATAATGCCTGCCATCAGCTCTGCCTGATGTGACCTGACCATCATGCCTGTTGTGTAGTTTCCGTAGAGTGTCCGCATCAGCCAGTTTTGGTTGCCTTCATCTATACCTTGCATGACTCGTTTGCTGGCCTGGTGCAAGGCACTGTTAATGCCAGTTGTCTGTAAGTGGGCATTCACTATGCGTAGCTTGTGGCCGCGTACATCAATATCAGCCCATAAAGCGCTGTTTGATGAGTGTTCGAAGGGAATGGCTTCTGAATCAGTAATGGGGTAGCGGCTGAAAATAATCATATCGCCTGCACCGCTGGTAGCATACGGGAAATACTCTTTATAATTCTCTGTATTGTTCTTATCGCCACTGACAGAGTTGTACTCCTGCAAGCAAAGCACATCAACTTTCTGCTTTTTCATGGTGGCGAGTATGTCTTGAGCCATAAAGCCAGTAGTCTCACGACCGAACATGGCTACATTGTAAGTGGCTATCTTCAAACCGGGCTTTGCATCAACTCCTACAGGCTCAGGCCGAAGCTGCACAATGGTGCCGATATATGGAATGCTGCAAAGCAAGGCGACCAAAGGTATGGGTGCCCAATACCACCGCCGGCGGACAAGCCAATAAATCAGCAGCAAGGAGTTTGCGGCAATGATAATAGGCAGTGCATAGACTAAAAGCGCTAAGGCATTGTTGCCGGCAGGCGACACGTATCCGCCAATAAGGCCAAACAATGTAAACCCTGTCAGAATGACAGATGCAATAAGAAATAAAAAAGAAAAGTATTTGTAAACAGCTAATTTTCCCATTACTCAATTTGTGTATGAGATGTTTGTTCTTTTAATCAAGGTATTTGGCTACGACTTCTATCAAGTCTTCTACGCGGAAAGGCTTGGCCATAAATTCATCACACCCAGCGGCTTTAGCTTCTTTAATGTTTTCATCGAAGGCGTATGCACTCAAGGCAATGACAGGGGTAGACTGGCTCACCTCTTTGATGATGCGTGTTGCATCGAGGCCGTTCATTTCCGGCATGCGTATATCCATCAGAATGAGGTCAGGATGCTCATCTTCGTTGAGGGTAACTGCTTCAATACCATTGTTTGCGCGAAGCAGGCGATAGCGCTTCTGTAAGACAATGCGCACCAGTTCGAAGTTAGAAATCTCGTCTTCTGCCACAAGAATAGTCTTCATGTTGTCAGTCTCTGACTGGCCTCTGTCCATGCGAAGACTACGAATGCTGGAAGTGGTACGGTTACTTGTTGCCATACCGCCAATGGTACCATGGAAAGGCATGGTAAACGTGAATGTTGTACCTTTACCCAACTCTGACTCCACGTCAATATGTCCCCCCATGCGCTCTACGATGATGCGGCACAAAGGCAAACCTAATCCGTAGCCCTTCTGTTGCTCAGCATCTTTTGAAGCATAGGTATCGAAGATATGGTCAATGAAATCGGGGGCAATGCCGCTTCCTGTGTCAGTAACATAGAACAAAATGTTCTGACCATCATCAATGAACTTGTAGCCGTAGACAATTTCGCCGCTTGGAGTGTGTTTCAGCGAATTGCTGATGAGGTTGGAGAAAACCTGTACCAGTCGGTTCTCATCCGTATTCATTGTGGCTGTCAAAATCGGATTTTCCCATCTTAGGTCTACCGTATCCGGGCAGCGAGATATGAAAAGTTGCTTGATGCTCTTGCAGAGAGAATCCAAATCGACAGGCGCGTTCTTTATGACAATTTCGCCTGACTCAACGCGCGACAAGTCAAGAATCTCGTTGACAAGATTCATCAGTCGGCTGTTGTTGCTTTCGATAATTTCCAGATACTCCATGCGCTCTTTAGGCGAATCTGTCTCAACGAGAATACGAGAAAAACCCTCAATGGCATTCAGCGGGGTGCGAATCTCATGGCTCATATTGGCCAAGAAGAGCGACTTTGTCTTGTTGGCCTTTTCAGCGCGTTCTGCTTTTTCTTCGTATTCCTTTAGTTTCTTTGTGGCTTCATCTAAACGCCTATTGGCCAACAGTAACTTCCTGTTGACCTCTGCGTATTTTTGCATCCACAACTCTTTTTCGTCTTGATTCATCCTAAATAGAAATGCGACCTTTAAAAAATATGGCACAAAGTTAGGAAAAAAAACGGAAACTACCTAATTTTTTCCCATTTTTTTTACGCACGGCGTGCTTTTTCCCACGTTCCGCTGGTTTTGTGGGTGGATAAATAGCGTATTCCCCTAAAAATGTTGATATTCATGAACAGGAAATAGTACGGAATGTAAAGAAGTTTGTTTTTACGGCCAGAGCGGTCTGCCAGCCAGCCTGCCAGCGCGCCGCAATAGAACAGCAGCTGCATAATCAAGATGAGCGTATAGAGGCTTCCCGCTCCCAGGCCAACCAGCCCTATGTTCAAGGGAATCAGTGCCAACATGGCAAAAGGGGTTATAGACCAGCGTAAGACGCGATGGCTTACGAACTGGAACGACACCATGGGATATTTAAATGGATTCATCAGCCTGCGCAGCCACCAGATGCTCTGCAGCCCTCCGGCGGCAATGCGGCGTTTGCGCTTAGACTCCTCAGTCAAGTCCGCAGAGCCGTATTCCATGGCATAGGCATCAGACGTGTAGGCTATTCTGTGGCCTTTTGCCACGATAAGCATAGACATCATGAAGTCATCGAGTAGCGCATTGGAAGGGGCTTCTTCGTAGTGGCACATGCGGACAGAGAAAAGTTCGCCGGCGGCTCCCATGGCGGAGTAAAGCTCAGAATCCCATCGCTTTAGCAAACTTTCATATTTCCAGTATAGCCCTTCGCCTTCAGCAGCCACTTGCCCTTCCTTTCGTGCCATCACCCGTTTCTCTCCGCTTACGCAACTTACGTTCTCTTTCTCAAATTGTCGAGCGATTTCGCGTAAAGCACTGGAATTTAGCATGGTATTTGCATCAGTGAACGTTACGATTTCAGTGTTGACTTCTTTTAGCCCATGCTGCATGGCGGCCGCTTTTCCGCGCCGTTCTGGCGTGAATACCAGCTTCACTTCTGGGTATTGGCTGAGCATTTCGTTTGAGTGGTCATCTGAGCCATCGGTGACCCACATGACGCAGAGCTTATCAGCCGGGTAGTCCAGTTGCCTGATATTCTCCATCTTTTCCTTGATGACATCTTGCTCATTGTATGCGCATATCATCAGGGTCATGCTTGGAAGCTGGGTGTCGCTTGGAGGGATGGGGTCTTTCGGAGCCCAGCCGAAAAGTCGTTTTATCTTCAAAATAACATACAACAGCATACCATATCCCAGATAGGTATAGAACACTATAAAGAGGCATAGCCAGAAAAGAATCTTGAGTGTAATCATCATGTAGCGTTTTTTGTTGTGCAAAGAAACAAAAAATAATTGACATGGGCAAGAAAAAGGGGAACAATTTTCATTTGTTCCCCTTTGTCTTTGTGGTCTTTGTCTCTATTTCCTCTTTCATGTCGATGAATTGCCGTTTTTCATCATAGAATTCATATTGCAGGAATCCCAGTTTCTGTGAGGGAATAACGCGCACCCCGAAGCCATACTTCATCTGCCACTTGCGCTTCAGCGACACAATACCTTGGTTGATGAAAGCTGCCACGTATGGGTGTACATGCAGATAAAACTTCCTAACACCAATCTTGTTTACCAGGCGGTTAATTTTGCTCTCCAGTTGGTCTGTGAAAAGAATTGAGGATTTAATTTTTCCCGTACCGAAACAGGTTGGACACTCTTCCTCTACATTGACATCCATGGCAGGTCTCACGCGCTGGCGCGTTATCTGCATCAGGCCGAATTTCGACAAAGGCAGGATGTTGTGGCGGGCACGGTCTTTCTGCATGTTTTTGCACATGCGCTCATAAAGCATCTGGCGGTCTTCTGCAAGATTCATGTCCACGAAGTCGACCACGATGATTCCTCCCATATCCCGTAGTCGCAGCTGTCTGGCCAGTTCATCGGCAGCCCCCAGATTGGTTTCAAGCGCATTGGCTTCTTGACCGTTTTCCTTCTTAACGCGAGTTCCGCTGTTTACGTCTACCACGTGCATGGCTTCGGTATGCTCAATGATGAGGTATGCCCCGTGCTTATAGTTGACAGTACGCCCGAAGCCCGACTTCAATTGCTTAGTCACTCCGAAATTGTCGAAGATGGGCACATTGCCCGTGTACTGCTTCACAATTTCCTGCTTCTCTGGCGCAATGATGCCAACATATTCCTTTACCTGGTGGAAAATAGCTTCATCATTGATGTGAATGCCATCATACGTGGGGTTGAACAGGTCGCGCAGCAGTGCCACGGCACGGCTCTCTTCTTCAAACACCATGATGGGGCGCTCGGTTGTTGTCTGAACTTTTGCGATGGTATCTTCCCATCGCTTCAGCAGAATCTTCATCTCTGCGTCTAATTCAGCCGCCCGTTTTCCCTCTGCCACGGTGCGCACGATAACTCCAAAGTTCTTGGGCTTGATGCTTTGAATGAGCTGCTTTAGCCTGCTACGTTCCTCGCTACGTTTGATTTTTGTAGAGACGTTCACCTTATCTCCAAACGGAATCAGAACGATGTATCGCCCAGCAAAGCTCAGTTCGCATGTCAAGCGAGGCCCTTTGGTGGAGATGGGTTCCTTCACTACCTGCACTAACAGTTCCTGACCGACTTTCAGTGTGGTTTGCACACTGCCCTCTTTGGGAAGGTCTGGCTGGCGGGTAGCCTTCTGGATGGGATAAAGGTTTTTCTTGTCACTCTGTACCTGTTTTAGATACTTTTCAAAAGAGCTAAATTGATTGCCCAGATCAAGATAATGCAGGAAGGCCACCTTTTCGTAGCCTACGTCTACGAAACAGGCATTCAATCCGGGCATCAGCTTCTTAACCTTTGCCGCATAGATGTTTCCAACCGAATATGACACCGCTTGCGGCTCATTCTGGTATTCTACCAGCTGCTTATCCTCAAGCAAGGCGATGGAAATCTCCTTCGGTTGTACATCAATGATTACTTCGCTTGTCATTCTTCTTGATTTTGGACTTGTTAGTAAATAGGAAAGGGGTGTACTACGTCTTTATCCGACAATTTGTACACTCCTTCCATTCTTTTTGTTTCGCCAGAACTTACTTGCTCTTATGACGATTCTTGCGCAGTCTCTTCTTACGCTTGTGGGTTGCCATCTTATGGCCCTTCTTTTTCTTTCCGTTTGGCATAGTTAATGAATTATTTATATTTATGAATTAATTACTCTCTTATTTCATCTTTGCGATAAAACTCTTTGCGGGCTTGAATGCCGGATAGTCATGGGCATCGATAACCAGCGTGGTGTTCTTTGAGATATTACGGGCAGTCTTCTGGGCACGGTGCTTGACAATGAAGCTACCAAATCCACGCAGGTAGACATTGTCTTTGTTTTGCGCAAGACTCACACGAATTTCTTCCATAAAAGCCTCAACCGTTGCTGCAACATCTTTCTTGGCAACTCCAGTCTCATCGGCAATCTTGTTGATAATATCAGCTTTTGTCATTTCTGTTATTTTTATAGATTAAAACCTATGTTTTTTATTTCGGAGTGCAAAGATACTTGTTTTCAATGGATTATCGAAATTTTTCTGCATTTTTTTTTAATTTTTATCTTTTTTGTTGCTTGTTTGGAGGCTTTTTGTGTTCCTTAGCCCCCAAAACTGGGGGTAAACAAGGGTATTACCAAATGGGGGCAGCCCTGTTTTTCACTGCGCAAGTTCAGAGCCGATTTCCTCGTACAGCTTTAGCAGCTGTTGGGCCGTTTTCTCCCATGAGAAGAGGCGGGCGCGGTCTAATCCCACTTGCTTCTGCTGATTGTAAAAAGCGCTGTCTGTCTCTAAAAGCAGCATCTTCTCTGCAATTTCATCAGGATTGTCAGGGCTTATCAAGATAGCATCTGTTCCCCCAATCTCCGGCATAGACGATGTGTTCGATGTGATGACAGGTGTGCCACACGCCATGGCTTCCAGAAGCGGAATGCCGAAACTTTCCCTTAGTGAAGTGTAGAGGAACGCAAAGGCGTTGTTATAGATATAAGGTAAGTCGCTGTTCTTAATATATCCCGGTATGACGATGTTTTCCTTGATGTTCTGGATGTTGTTCCTGGCGATAATGTTTTCCAGGTACTGCCTATCCAGGTCAGCCAGCAGAAGCCGCCTCTTGGCAGTTGATTGCTCCAGGTATTTTGAGTAGGCTATCAGTGTCCGCTCTGTGTTTTTTTTCGGGTCTGTGTTTCCCAGAAAGAAAAAATACCCGGGCGCATCTATGTATTTCTGGAACACTTTTGCCTCATCGTTGGTCGGCTTAAACCATTCCGTATAGCCATTGTATATCATGGCAATCTTGTCTTCAGGGATACCAAGTTTCCTGACGATATTGTTCTTCTCAAAATTAGATACGGTCACGATGCGCTTACACTTTTCCAGAATGCGGGGAACAACCAGCCGGCGATAAAACCACCCCATGTTCTGGTAAAGCGACTTGTTGGCCTTGTCTCTTGGCTCTAAGAAGATGATATCGTGAAGGGTCAGCACCATTGGAAGGTTGCAGTATATCGGAGCCGTGTTGCTGGTGCAGTGCAGCAGGTCAAGCTGATATTTCCTGGCGGTCTGCGGCAGCGAGTACTGCTCCCACAGCGGATAGAAGCTGCCGCCGGTCTCTATGATATGTACATGTTCAGAATCAGTCAGGCAGCGGTCTTTGCCTGGTGCGACAAACACAAAGTACTCGTGGTTGGACTCAATCTTCTGCAATTCCTTGATTTCCTGCAGCACCACATAGTCCATGCCATGCTTGTTTTCTCTGAAAATTCTTTGGGCTTCAATACCTATTCTCATATTTTCTTGATGATTTTTGCGGGAACTCCTGCCACCAGCGAGTGTGGCGGCACATCTTTGGTTACCACGGCACCGGCTGCAACGACAGAGTGGTGGCCGATGGTCACACCGGGCAGAATGACCGCGTTTGCCCCAACCCAGATGTCGTCTTCAATGACGACAGGATTGGTCGACACGCCTTGTTCATCAATTCTCTTCTCCCCTGCGAAATTATGGTTTAGGGCCGTTACCGTAATCCCTTGCGCCAGGTTGACGTGGTTCCCGATGCTTACCGGCCCGATGATGGTGTTGTGCAGCCCGACTCTCGTGTGGCTGCCTATGACGACATCGCCCACCGCATTGTTGACACAACTATAAGACTCGATGACACTATGGTCTCCTAACGAGAATTTCCGATAGGGCGGAGTATCCATTCTTACCGACCTGTAAATCACGGAATGTTTCCCCCGATGCTGATAGAGCGGAGCCAGCATGCGAATATACCATCTGGGCCGGGTCTGCACCTGATTCATAATAAGCCAGTCAACGATTCGTTTCAGCCTCGGGCTGTTCTTGAATCCATCCCTGATTTTCTCACTATTCATAGTTGTTAGGTGGTTTTGTGATGACAAAAGTATAAAATATTTTGGAAAGCGCCAAATTTTCATTTGATTTTGTCGCAAAAATCGCATTTGGCAGACGGTATGACGGCCGGCCGTTAGCCGCCAATCACGGCGGATTTGTTACTTTTTTAGGAATAATGGCCGTTATTTCATTTTTTTTGTGTAAGTTTGCAGCAGAAAACACTAAAACAAACAAAAAAGAAATGAGACACCGCCTTTTACTTTCGTTGGCAACCCTGATGGTGTTTGCCGTGGCGCAGGCAGACAGCGCCAGAATTATTGAGAACTTGAACTTCGGTTGGCGTTTCCATGCCGGCGATGTGGCTGACGGCGCCAGCGTGAGCTGCAATGATGCGCAGTGGGAGGTCGTTGACGTGCCCCACGACTTCCAGATAGGCCAGCCGTGGGTGGAGCCCGACCCCTCGGAGCGGCCGGACAACACCGATGTGGCCGCAAACATCAAGAGCCGCCTGAGCAGCCGCGGCTTCAAGGAGATGGGGTGCGCCTGGTATCGCTATCACCTTACCCCCGGCGAGCAGCTGCGGGGCCGCCGCCTGCTGCTGGACTTTGGCGGCATCATGTACGTGGGCGATGTCTACGTGAACGGCCAGTATGTCGGCGGCACTGACTATGGCTACGTGGACTTCGAGCTGGATGTTACCGATTACTTGCGCTTTGGACAGGACAACGTGATTGCCGTTAAGGCCGACACGCGGGAGCCGGGCAACTCGCGCTGGTACACCGGCGGCGGACTGTTCCGCGATGTCAAGCTGGTGAGTACGCCCCGAGACCTGTACTTCGGCCGCCACCCCTTGAAAATATGTACGCGTGAAAACCGCTATGTCAGTCTGGAGGCTGAATTCACCAACCGTACCAAGGACAAGGCCACGCACGTGGCAGTCAGCATCATCTCGCCCGACGGCAAGCAGGTCTTTGCCGACACCATTGACGTGGCTCGCCACCGTGGCACCCGCACCCAGGAGGCGTTGGTGCTGGCAGACACGGAAATCAAGGATGCGCAGCTTTGGGATATCGACACCCCGCAGCTCTACACGCTGACGGCCAGGCTGTTGCGCGAAGACGGCACGGTGGCTGACGAGGCGACCGACCGCTTCGGCATTCGCACCGTTGAGATAGGCCCGCAGTTCGGCCTGAAGCTGAACGGCCGCAAGGTGCTGCTGAAGGGCTATGCCAACCACCACACGCTGGGCGCGCTGGGCGCTGCCGCCTATCCGCGTGCCATTGAGAAGCGCCTGCAGCTGATGAAGCAGTGGGGCATCAACCACATACGCACTTCACACAACCCCTATAGCCGCGAGTTCATTGAGCTTTGCGACAAGTATGGACTGCTGGTGGTCGATGAGCTTTACGACAAATGGACACGCCAGCACACCGGCGGGCGTGTGCCGTTTGAGCAGCTTTGGCAGCACGACGTGCCAGAGTGGGTGAAGCGCGACCGCAACTCGCCCTCCGTGGTGCTGTGGAGCTTGGGCAACGAGCTGCAGCAAGACCCCAACCAGCCTTTCAACGACTTCGGCGTGACGATGTACAAGCTGATGAAGACACTGATTCAGCGCTACGACACCACCCGCCTGGTCACCGTGGCCATGCACCCGCGCTACCGCAACTGGGAGACGGACTCGCTGCCTTGCGACCTGGCCATGCAGACCGACATTCAGGCGTATAACTACCGCTATATGTACTTCCCCGGCGACGGCCGCCGCTTTCCGTGGATGACGTTCTACCAGAGCGAGGCTTCGGTGGCTGCCATGGGCGAGAACTATTTCAGCATGGACTTGGACAAGGTGATAGGCTTGGCCTACTGGGGAGCTATCGACTATTTGGGCGAGAGCCAGGGCTGGCCTGCCAAGGGCTGGGCGCAGGGCGTGTTTGACATCTCGCTGGAGCCGAAGCCCAAAGCCTATTACATGAAGAGCTTCTTCAAGCCGGAGGAGCCGCTCGTTCACATTGCCGTTGTCGACAAGAAGGGCGACCAGATGTGGAACGGCGTGCAGACGGGCAACGACGGCATGAGCGACCACTGGAATCGCGTGGCAGGCCAGACGCTTACGGTTATCACCTATACGAATGCCCAGGAAGTGGAGCTGCTGCTCAACGGCCGCAGTCTTGGCGTTAAGCAGAATCCGCAGGAGCCGAAGCTGCGCAACCAGATTCGCTGGGCTGATGTCAGCTATCAGCCGGGAACGTTAGAGGCCGTGGCACGGACTGACGGCAAGGTGGTGGCCCGCCACAAGATAGAAACCACCGGCGAGGTTGTCGGCCTGAAGGCAGAGCCCGACCGCCAGGCGCAGGCCACGAAGAAGCCTGCCGCCGACGGCTGGACTGCCGACGGACAGGACTTGCTGCATGTGCGATTAGTGGCAGTCGACAAGAAAGGGCGGCTGGTGCAGACCACTGACCGTCAGGTGGACTTTGCCGTTGAGGGCGATGCGCGGATTGTTGGCGTGATAAACGGCGACATGGACTCGCCGGAGCTGACGGTGGGCAACAGCCGCAAACTCTATAACGGCACATGTACCGTTATCCTGCGGGCGGGGCGGAAGCCGGGGGCAGTCAAGCTGACGGCCAGCGCACAGGGTCTGAAGCCGGTTGTGCTGAATTTGCAGACAAGGTAATTTGGGCAGCCGAATTGAATCGGCTTAGTCTTCTGAAAAGGCAGCTTCAATTAGGTTTCATGTTCGTGCGCGCGTATGCGTATATTATAGTTGCAATATAAGCTGAACACCCCACACCCTCAACACCCCCGACACCC
>JAFLSH010000094.1 GCA_022511055.1 Prevotella sp.
CCGGAAACTCCGTCTGTTGCAGGGACGCAGCTATGGGTTTAGCAGGAAGGTCTTGGTGACAGGCCCTTCGAAAGTGTTCAGGGTCAGCTGGATGGTGTCGGCTTGGCAATCACGGGTAGAGATGCTGACGAAGGTGCGCTGCGAGTAGTATTCGGGCATGCCACCCTGGTCATGATGAAGCTGCAGCCGCAGGGTGTGGGTGCTGTCAGGATAGGCCAACAGCGTGTCGGCAACGACACCAATGCTGTGGTAGGCGTTCTCATCATCCGTGGTGCCGACCTTTAGCAGCAACCCTAAATTCAGATAGCGCCGGTTGCTACTGAGCCATGCGCTTTCGAGCCCCACGGGGTCAGTCTTGATGCCCTCTTCAAAGAAGAACTGCCGGTGAGGCACAACGGTTGGCACACGAGTGATACCCATCAGCTTGGCATAAGGATAATTGGCGCCGTTTTCCATCAGGGCGTAATACATGAGTGTGCGATAGGCGGAGTCAGGCGTTTGCCACCACGAGGCACTATACGGCTTGTCGACAGGCAAGGAGTCGCCTTCATCTGTGATGAAATAGCGCATTTTCAAGTCTTCACCGACGTATGCCTCAGCAAAGTCGGCGCGCAGCAGCGAATAGCTGCCTTCACCCTTATCGTAAGCATCCATTGTGCAGCCCGCAACCAGGGCGAGCAGGGCGGCCAGACAGACAGTTTGCTTTCTCTTCATAGGGCGGCCTGCTTGTTACGTACTGGGTTGGCATACATGGTGAGCATTCGCTCGCGGAGGAATGCCTCATCTTTCTGCGGCAGCTGAATCTTGGCCAGCTGACCCGCTATATACTGGTTGAAGCGCTGCTTATCGGCCTCTGTGTAGTGGGCGGCGTTGGCCGTGTTGCCGTTCAGCTCATCGAGCGCGATGTAGTTGCCGGGGAAGAGTTCGTAGCGGCGGTGTATCTCGCAGTCCATGCGGTGTGCTAAGGCAGCATAGAACTCTGTCTTCGGCAGGTCGGCCAGTTCGTCTATCCACGTGTTGATTGGCGCGGCAGGCCGATAGACCACGCGCCCTTTGTAGCCGAAGATGCCTGTCTTCATGTTGTCCAGGTCATCTTGCCTGCTCTTCTTGAAACCGGGATTATCGCGTTTCTGCTGAAACTCCTGTGCTTTCAGGTAGTCACTGGGGTCATACTCATAGCTGATGGTCAGCGGCACGATGTTCAGCTCGCGCAAATCCCCGCCCATGGCCAGCATTTTCAGCACCGCATCTTGCGTGCGGTCATCAGAGTCCTTGGCGCGCCCTTCACGCTGGGCTATCCAGATGTTCTCCCGTTTCTGCGTGACGGCAAAATGGATGTACCGGCTCATCAGCTGCGAGGCCGCCAACGTTTCGCGAAGGGAGAGCCCGCGGCGCACGGTGAACGCTTTGTTCATGCGCACCAGCCGCTTAATCCACGGGTAGATGAGCAGGTTATCGCCAATGCCTATCTCTACGGTTGTAGGATAGCCATTCGCCACGAGCATGACATCAAGGAAGGCAGAGTCAAGAACAATATCGCGGTGGTTGGAAACGAAGGTGTAGCGGGCACTCTTGGCTGCCCGGACATCACTCCCCTTCAGCGCCGTGTCATCAAACGCGCAACCATCAGTATGCTTGCGGATGATGTACTTCACGACGGGCTTCATGAAGCGCTTCTGAAAGTCAAGTGGCGACTTTACGCCCGTGAAAGCCAGCCGCAGCAGGCCGTTGCGCACCGACTTGGGCAGCCAGGGCACAAACCCCTTCAGTATCAGCTGGAACTGGCGGTCATCTAACAGTTCCTCGAAGGCTTGCCGCATCTCTTCCGCCTCGTAGGGGCGAATCTCGTTGAACTCAGAGAGTCCACGCAGGTACTCCTCGCGGGAGAGCTGTGAGTGACCAGTCGGGCTGGTGCTTTTTGTTTCCATCCTTTGCTTCTATTTGATGTGTTTTCTGTCTGCCAGTCTTTTATCTTGAGAGGGAGGGAAGATGCCTAAAACTGGTTTTCAACAATGTCGGTCAGGACATCAGTCATGGAGAGGCCGGCGGCGCGCACTTGCTGGGGAATGAAGCTGGTGGCAGTCATGCCGGGTGTCGTGTTGACCTCAAGCATCGAGATGACACCTTCCGGGGAGATGATGTAGTCGATGCGGATGATGCCGTTGCAGTGGAGAATATCGTAGATGTGGCTGGTAATCTTGGAGACGCGCTCGGCCATCTCCGGCGACAGGCGGGCCGGCGTGATTTCCTGTACCTGACCGTTGTATTTCGCATCATAATCGAAGAACTCGTTCTGGCTGACCACCTCTGTGGCGGGCAGCACGACCGACTTCTGCCGTGTCTTGTAGCACCCTTGCGAAATCTCCATGCCTTCGAGGTATGCCTCGACCATCACCTCTGGACTTTCCATCATGGCCTTGCGGATGGCGGGAGCCAGCTGGTCAGCATTCTTCACCTTGCTGATGCCAAACGAGCTGCCGTCAGCCGCCGGCTTCACAAAGCAGGGCATGCCGATGCGCTGCTCCACCTCTTCATCGCTGACCAACTGCTCATAGCCCTTGCGGATGAGCAGCGAGTCGGCCACGCTGACCCCGTAGCCCTTCAGATACTGATTCAGAACGAACTTATCGAAGGTTATTGCCTCGACCAGCACACCGCTCGTGCTGTAAGGCAGGCCAATCAGGTCGAAATAGCCCTGCAACACGCCGTTTTCGCCGGGCGTACCGTGGATGGTGATGTAGGCATAGTCGAAAAGCCGGGCTTTCCCGTTCTCTATGAACGAGAAGTCATTGCGGTCTATGCTGACCGTAGTGCCCCCTGGCAGCTCCACGTGCCAGTCTTGCCCCTTGATGTCAACGATGTAGACGTTATAGCGTTCCTTGTCGAAGAAGGAGTAGAGCCCTTGCGCCGAGCGCAATGACACATCATGCTCAGAGGAGTCGCCACCGCAGACGATGGCAATGTTACGTTTCAGTTGTTCCATTATTATATTTTTCTCTTTCGTTTTCTTCTCTTTATGCCGGCTGTTCAGGCAACGCGTGGACATAGCGCCGCCATTTGTCGATGAGCGCCGCCAAGTCGTCTGGCAGTTCCGAGGTAAAATCCATCTGCTGCCCCGTCTTCGGATGCACGAAGCCCAGCGTGCGGGCATGCAGCGCCTGCCGGGAGCAGAGCTTAAAGCAGTTCTGTATGAATGCCTTGTAGGTCGACGACCGCTCGCCGCGCAATATCTCCATGCCGCCGTAGCGCTCATCACCGAACAGGGGATGCCCGATGTGCTTCAGGTGGGCGCGTATCTGGTGGGTGCGGCCAGTCTCCAGCACACACTCGATGAGCGTGGTGTAGCCATAGCGTTCCAGCACCCGCCAGTGGGTGACGGCCGGCTTGCCCACCTCAGAGCCGGGCGGGAAGACTGCCATGCGCTGGCGGTCACGCGGGTCTCGCCCGATGTTGCCCTCGATGCGGCCTTCATCTTCGGTGAAGTGCCCCCACACCAGTGCGTTGTAGCTGCGGTGCGTATCGTGGTTGAAGAACTGCACCCCCAGTCTGGTCTTGGCCTCGGGTGTCTTGGCCGCCACGAGCAGCCCGCTGGTATCCTTGTCTATGCGGTGTACCAGCCCCACCTGCGGGTCGTTAGGGTCGTATGAGGGCAGGTTTCTCAGGTGCCAGGCAATGGCGTTGACCAGCGTACCGTGGAAGTTGCCCACGCCGGGATGCACCACCAGCCCAGCCGGCTTGTTGATGACCATCAGCTCCTCATCTTCATAGACCACGCTGAGCGGTATATCCTCAGGCTCAATGGTGGTGTCATAGTGCGGGCGGTCGAGCATCAGGGTGATGACATCACCCGCACGTACCTTATAGTTGCTCTTGACGGGCGTGTCGTTCACGTGGATGAAGCCGGCATCGGCCGCCTGCTGTATGCGGTTGCGGGTGGTGTGCTGCAAGTGCCCGACCAGAAACTTGTCGATGCGCAGCGGCTCCTGTCCGCGGTCCACCTCGATGCGGAAATGCTCGTACAGCTGCTGGCTCTCCTCTTCCAGCTCCAGCTCGTTTGTCAGTTCCAAGTCGTTCTCCATGCCTACTCCACTAATTCCTCTTCCACTTCCTCAAAGTCATCGCTCTCGCCGCCATTGTCGACCGGCGCTTCTGATTCCACGAAGTCATAGTCTATGTCATCATCATCTCCGTACATGCCGCTGCCGATGATGAGTGTCAGCGGTGCATCTATGGACTCCATGTCGCCCGTTCCCACGCGGCGGCCGCGGCTGATGATGCCGTAGACCCAGTCTTTCTCGCCGGGAATGCGCTTTGGCGGCAGCACCCTGAAGCCCATGGCCAGCAGCTTGGCCTCGGCTTCGCGATAGCTGCTGTTGTCTATCAGGTCTGGGATGGGGAATGCCGGCGAGGAGGGCGAGTTGACGGTCACGTAGATGACGTGCCCCGCCTTGACGTATGTGCCGTAGCCCGGTGTCTGCGCCAGAATGCAGTGGGCGGGCAGCTTCTTGTTGTAGCCCGAATCGCTGACCACGATGCGCAGCCCGTCTGTCTCGGCCAGCACGATGGCATCATTGTGGTACATATTGACGAGGTTGGGCACTTTCACCCCCTCGCCGTGATGGGTATATTGCTTCAGCCCGAACTGCACGCCAAACAGCACGGCCACGACCACCAGTGCCATGGCCAGAAGGTTTCCCCAGAGATAGAGGCTGGCGAACTTTCCGAAAAATTCCTTCATATTCATCGCATAGAAACCGCTTTTGTTGGTGCAAAGATATACAAAAAAACAGAAAGAAGCAAGGATTCTGCCCTACTTCTTTCCGTTTTAACTTGTTTTTCGACTCATCAGCGGCTTTACTTTCCGTGATGCTCGTCTGAAACGGTTAACTTCTTACGACCGTGCTTGCGACGGTTGGCCAATACGCGGCGACCGTTCTTGGTTGCCATGCGCTCACGGAAACCGTGCTTGTTCACACGGCGGCGATTGTGGGGCTGGAATGTTCTTTTCATTGCTTTTTATCTGTTTTTATTGTTAATACTCTCGGTTTTGGGGTGCAAAATTACTCAATTCTTTTGAAATACGCAAGTTTTCCCTTAAAAATTAAGAATTAGGAATTAAGAATTAAGAATTATTTCGTACCTTTGCACCCGAAAACGAAACAAAATCAACATTTATTTAAGTTTATATGATTAATTCACAAGACATTAAGAAAGGAACTGCCATCCGCATGGACGGCGGCATTTGGGTTTGCATTGATTTTCAGCACCGCAAGCCGGGTAAGGGTAACACGATTATGATTATCAAAGTGAAGAATGTCAGCGACGGCCGCGTGCTGGAGCGCCGCTTCAACATTGGTGAGAAGCTGGAGGACGTGGTCATTGAGCGCCGCCCCTACCAGTACCTCTACGAAGACCAGTCTGGCCGCATCTTCATGAACCAGGAGACCTTCGAGCAGATTCCCATCGACAACGAGCTGGTGATAGGTCATGAGTACATGAAGGAGAGCGACATTGTGGAGGTGGTGAGCGACACGACCGACGGCACAATCCTCTATGCCGAGATGCCCGTGAAGACCAACCTGCGCGTTGTACACTCAGAGCCGGGCGTGAAGGGCGACACCGCCACGAACACGCTGAAGCCTGCCACACTGGAGACGGGCGTTGAGATTCGCGTTCCCCTGTTCATCAACGAGGGCGACCTCGTTCAGGTCGACACACGCGACGGCTCATACCTGAACCGTGTCAAGGAATAATGAAGTATTCCATCATCGTTCCCGTCTTCAACCGCCCCGACGAGGTCGGCGAGCTGCTGCAAAGTCTTGCTGAGCAAACCTTCCGGGACTTTGAGGTTATCATTGTGGAAGACGGGTCGAAGACCCCATGCAAGGATGTCTGCGAGCCATATGCAGGCATCCTTGATTTGCATTATTACTACAAGGAGAACAGCGGCCCCGGCCAGAGCCGCAACTACGGGGCCGACCGTGCCCGCGGCGAGTGGCTGATTGTGCTTGACTCCGACGTGGTGCTGCCTGCCGGCTATCTGGCCGCCGCCGACCGCGAGCTGGGCAGCCACCCCTGCGATGCCTGGGGCGGCCCTGATGCGGCCCACCCCTCGTTCACGCCCGTGCAGAAGGCCATCTCATACAGCATGACCTCTTTCTTCACCACCGGCGGCATACGCGGCGGCGCGGCGCGCGCCGCCCTCGACAAGTTCTACCCCCGCTCGTTCAACATGGGCATCCGCCGCGAAGTCTACACCCGGCTCGGCGGCTTCTCGAAGATGCGCTTCGGCGAGGACATCGACTTCTCCTACCGCATAGTCGAGGCGGGCTGCCAGACCCGCCTGCTGCCCACGGCCTGGGTGTGGCACAAGCGGCGCACGGACTTCCGCAAGTTCTTCCGCCAGGTCTACAACAGCGGCATTGCCCGCATCAACCTGTCGAAGCGCCACCCCGGCACGCTGAAGCCGGTCCACCTGCTGCCCACGGTCTTCACCGTTGGGGTCATCTGCCTGGCCCTTCTGTTTGTCTGCGGGCTGCTCATCAGCAGCTTCGGCGGCACGGCGGCCAACAAGCAGCTGGGCCAGACCGTCTGCCAGTTGTCGCTGCTGCCGCTGCTGGCCTATGGGCTTATCATCTTCGCCGACTCTGCCCTGCGCAACCGCAGTCTCCATGTGGGCCTGCTCAGCATTCCCGCCGCCTTCGTTCAGCTGATGGGCTACGGGCTGGGCTTCATTGAGGCGTGGTGGAAGCGTTGCGTGCAGGGGAAAGACGAGTTCCAGGCGTTTGAAAAGACATTCTACAAATGAGCGGCAAGCTGAACATCAACCAGTGGGCCACCGAGGACCGGCCGCGCGAGAAACTGGAGCGGCTGGGGGCGCAGGCCCTGAGCGATGCCGAGCTGCTGGCCATACTTGTCGGCTCGGGCAGCACCAAGGAGGATGCCGTAACGCTGATGAAGCGCATACTCAGCGACTGCAACAACAACCTGAACACACTGGGCAAGCTGACCATCCGCGACCTGTGCCAGTACAACGGCGTGGGCCCCGCCAAGGCCATCACTATCCTGGCCGCCTGCGAGCTGGGCAAGCGCCGGCAGAGCGAGCGCCCGGAGGAGCGCCCCGACCTGGGCACTGCCACCCGCATCTACAACCACATGCACCCGCTGATGCAGAAGCGGCCAGTTTTGTATGTTCTTACATTCAGAAACATTTTGGGGAGGATGCAATGTTTTGCAGCAAGTAAATAACAATATTTCAGATAGTTACATATAAGTCACCCTTTAAACTGCATTTTTCTGATGCAGTTTTTTTTGTAATTTCCAAGAAAAATGTCAAAAAAGTTTTAAAATTTTTTAACTTTTTCGTGACTTTTTCAATTAACGAAATATTTATAGTTAAACAACCTGAGAACTATGGATATTAATATTAATAAAAAGGAATCAATTAAATGGGGTGACGAAGATATAGAGATATATTATAATTTTCTCGTTTCGCAGAACCCGACTGCCTATACCCTCTGCCCTATTTATTCGCACGAGGGTGACAATGATGAGTTCAGTTGCTTTGACACCATACAACTGAAGCGCCACAAGGATAGTTTTAAAATAACTCCTGCCTTCGTTGAACTGAAGGGTAGGTATAAAGACCTTGACACCATTGATACTGCCATTATAGATTTGCATAAGGTAGTAAATCTCCAGAAATACGGCAGAGAAAATAATATGAGGGTTTTTATAGTAAACATCTGGAAAAAGAACAATAACAAAATCACAATTCACGAGATAGACCTGAACAAAGACTATACCAAAGAAATTGACGAGTTCAGAAATATCAATTGGCAGACAGCAGGTGAAGTAATTAAGGCAAAGAAAAAGCCGATGATTCATTTTTCACTGAAAGATGTCAAGATATACGACTGGCAGAGGCCATAACGAAAATTACCAAATAGTTTATTTTACTTGTTTTTTGGGGCTGTACCTAATTTTGGTGCAGCCCTTTTTCTTTATTGGTATGAAAGAGGATAATACATTAATAATAGTCGCTTTTGTTTTGTGCCTTATGATTATGAGTTTTTTCCTGGGTACAAAATATACTTATCACCAGTCGGATAATACACCTTATCCAACTGAGGTGAAGATTGATACTGTTATGGTTAGGGATACTATTATTAAGCCTATCCCACAGTTTACCAGTATACTTAAAACGGACACAATCGTCACCCCTAATGATACTGTTTATTTACCCATTGAGCAGAAAACGGTAATAGAAAAGATTGACAATGATACTGTTAAAGGCTCAATTAAGGCTGTTTTTAGCGGTTATAACGCAGTTTTAGATACTCTCCAGTATGATTTATCAATAACGAGCAAAACGGTCTACAAGCGCAAGAAATTAGGTTTTACCATTGGTGTCAGTGGAGGTATTGGGTATGATTTTAATAATAAGGTCACACCGTTTATAGGACTTGGTGTAACCTATGGGTTAAATTTTTAAAGTAGATGCAACTATCAGAAAATTTCACATTAGAAGAACTTACAGCGTCAACAACAGCAAAGGCAAGGAAGATTGATAACACTCCCAGCAGAGAAGAAATAGAAAACCTATCAGTATTATGCCGAAGAGTACTGCAACCGCTTCGTGATAAGTACGGCAGCAGTATAATCGTTACCTCAGGTTATCGCTCTGAGGCGCTAAATAAGGCTGTAGGTGGCGTTAAAACGTCACAGCATAGGTATGGGGAGGCAGCAGACATTAAATGCAGCGACATAAAGAAACTCTGGAACATTGCTGTTGAAATGGTTAATAAGAATGAAATCATTGTGGGTCAGTTAATAGACGAGAAGAACCTGAGTTGGATTCATATCTCACTGCCTACCAAAACAAAAAAGAATCAAATTCTTCACCTAAAATGATGTTTTTTTTCTGTCATCGTGATATTTATTTATAAATAACGAGAGTAATTAAATAGAACAATGACTGAATCAGAGTTAAGGGGAAAAGAATTTCTTGAATATGTGGCGAAAAACGAGAAAAAACTGAAGAAGAACCTGAAGAAGAACATCACCTATGATGAGAGTATTTTTGATGATTGTTTTCAGGACACCATTATTAAGGTTTACAATTCAATAGTATTGAATAACAAAGATGTTAAGGATTACGAAAAGTATTTTTTCATTGCCAGTAAATTCAACTACATCAATTACGACAATAAGGAGCGGAAGTATAGAAACCTGAAAATAGAAATTGATGATTACACCGAGAATGAGGATATTGAGGATGTAACAGAAGACATCTATACTGTGTACGATAGGTTGAATGATGCAAAGGAGTTAATTAGAAACGAATTTGGCGAAGAGAAATGCGACATTTATTTTGATTATATGACACTTAAATCCCAGGGAGGGATGTCATATAAGGAATATTCCAAATTAAGAAACATATCATTTGACAAAATCAGCAACACAATCAGCAGCATTAAATCTTTTATTAGGAAGAAGAGAAAATAATTAACGGAGAGTACTTATGTACTCTCTTTTTGCTCAATATAGTTATTATGGCTTGGATATATAAACCTAAACGCAAATACGATAACGATGCAAAGAGGCATAAGCGCCAGGATATATACAATACTACCGTATGGAAACGGATGAGGCTGGCTAAACTGATGGAGCAACCGTTATGCGAGGTTTGCCTATTGCAGAACCGTACAACCCTCGCCCAGCATTGCCATCACTTAACCTCGTTTATGGAGGGTGAAAATGAATTTGAAAGGGATGCTCTGGCGTTTGACTCCAGCAACCTATGTAGTGTGTGCCAGGAGTGTCATAACCAAATACATAATGGGGAACTTAAAGGCTGCAAAACATTGGATGACATAAAGAATAGGCTGGGAAAACTTAAAAGCGAAAAGTAATCTTTATAGTAGATATGAAGATAAAAAATATTGTATTACCTGATGGTCTGAAAGACCTTACATACAAATTTATGAAGGGTATCATCAATACTTTTGACCGAGAAAAGAAGTTAAATAGTCTTGATGCTCTTTCACTGTATCTGTTGGCAGGTAATGTAAATACTTATCTTGAATGTGAGGAGCAAATAGCGAAGAACGGACTGGTTAGCATCAGTGATAGGGGTAATGAATCCCTATCCTCCTATGCAGTACTACAGAAACAAGTGCAGTCCACCATCATAACAATACTGAAGGAAATGGGATTAACCCTGCACTCACGCTCTAAAATAACCCTAAACGAGACCTCGGATTTATCTGAGATACCATTTCTTAAACTCCTATCTAAATAAATGATAAACGATGAAATCAAGCAGTTAGAATGTTACCAGTATGCCATTGATGCTATCAATGG
>JAFLSH010000095.1 GCA_022511055.1 Prevotella sp.
ACGCGGCAATAGTGATTTTTGCCATGTCAGATGAATTATTACCCCTACTTTTGTCTTTTTATTCTTGTATTTTCTGGAAACAAGTGACAATGTTTCGCTCCGTGGCTACTTGGAGATAAATGCCGTATAGCGGTCGATGAAGCGGCGGAAGGGTGGTATGCGCATGAGGCCGCACTCGAAGATGAAGATGCCCAGCAGGGCGGTGAGTATGCCTAACAGCACGTCAATGATGTAGTGATGGCAGCTGTAGACGGCGGTACACCAGATGCCGAGGGTGATAACGGCAAAGAGGGCAATCATCCAGCGGGGCTGGCGGCAGAGACAGGCGTAGACCAGCGCAATGAGCATGTAGGCCGCGTGAAGTGAGGGTATGGCGGCGAAGATGTTCGAGTTGTTGACATAGATGTTCGTGAACACACTAAGCCCCGTGAGCTGCTCAAAGCGCACAAGCCCTGCAATGTTGCCGGGGGTGGAGAGTATGGGGTCGAAACCGTAGTTGATGACATACCAGGGCGGGGCGGCAGGGTGGATATAGTAGCCGCAGAAGCCTATCACGTTGACAAAGAGGAAGCAGAGCGCAAAGCGGAGATAGTCGCGCTGTCGCCCCCGAAGATAGAGCCACACGCCGAAGGCTATGGGCACGGGTACCCAGCACAGGTAGAACACGCCGGCCAGCAGGTCGGCCACAGCCCAGTTGTGCTGGTTGAAGTATTCGCCGGGAATGATGGTCTGCCCCTCTATGGTGATGCCGAACAGGGCGCGCTCGGCCTCATAGAGCGGCCGCGTGTCAATGGGGTTGACTTCATAGTTGGGCACTATGCGCATCCAGTCATAGCTGATGGCAAAAACGGCAAACGGCAGCAGTGCCACCGCCAGGCGGCGGGTGAAGGGCGAAGCGAAAAACAGGCCGCAGAACAGTCCGGCCAGCAGCCAGTGGTCTGGGCGCAGCCCTATGCACAGGGCATTGACCGCCACAAACACGGCCGTGCCCGCCAGCACGGTCAGTGTCTCACGCTGTGTAGGGGCAGTCCACTTCATTTCAGCTTCTTATAGCAGTGGGCAATGCGCCAGCAGGCAGTCAGGTTGGCCAGCACGGCGATGAGCCACATGGGAACAATGACGAAAAGCAGCGGGTCAAACGACACACTCTCGGCGCAGACTCCGCAGAGCAGCGCGCCCACGCCGGTAACCACCACGCGCTCAGGGCGCTGCATGAAGCCCACCTTGCACTCGATGCCCAGTCCTTCGGCGCGTGAGCGCACATAGCTCACCATGACCGAGCCCACCATGGCCGTGAACGTTACCACGCCCGCCATCACGTAGCCGTTGAGCAGCAGATAGATGGCAATGCCGAAGAGGGTGAACAGCTCGCTGTAGCGGTCGAGCGTGGAATCCCAGAGTGCGCCGAAGGCCGATGACATGTTGCCCATCCGGGCCAGCCGGCCGTCTATCATGTCGAACAGCCCCGCAAAGAGAATGATAAAGCCGCCCCAGCCGATGAGGCTGAGATTCTGTGGCTCGTAGGCGGCCGCCCAGACGAAGAGCGCCGTGGCCACTATGTTCAGGAGCAGCCCAACGAAGGTGATGATGTTGGGCGTAATGTGCAGCCAGATTAGTCCGCGGATGAGGGGATTGATAATCTGGTAGATGATTTTTTGCAGAAAATCCCTATAGTTCATAAGTTTGTCTTTTTTTTGTTCATGTTCAGACCTCTGTCTTTGTCCGCCTGCTGAGTTTCCTCAGTATGTGTGTCGGCCGATAGACGAAATAGCGCTGCAGCTGGTAGTTCCACAGGAATCCGACTGTCACGGCCACTACAATCTTGGCGAATGCAAAGTACTGCCCAGAGAGTTCCGTGAGCAGATAAGTGCCGCCCGTATTCAGTGCAATGCTGCCAATCCACACCAGCAGGTATTTTACCGCCACCTGCTTTTTCTTCATGCCCGCCGCATCGAACACCCAGCGGTAGTTCATGATGCAGTTGACCACCCCGCCACTGATGGCGCCGGCAAACGTGGAGTACAAGTACCAAATCCCGAAGGCTTCTGTCAGCAGCAGCGAGACCGCAAAGTCAACGACTGAGGCTATCTGGGCAGTCAGCTGGGCTTTGCAGAAAGTCCACAGCTCATGTCTCAGCTTAGACATGCCCCAACGATTATGACCAGCTCCAGCACCACCGCCGAGTAGACACCCGCCAGCAAGTCATCGGCCATCACCCAGAAAGCCCCTTGCCGTCTGTCGAGACTGCGGATGCCCAGCGGCTTGAGAATGTCGAAGAAGCGGAACAGCAGCAGCGCCAGCAGGGCTGTCTGCCAGTTGGTGGCCAGCAGCAGCGGAGTCCACACGCCCACCATCTCGTCGACCACCACGCGGCTGGGGTCTTCGCCCCAGAAGGGCTGCAGCCGCGCCGTGGCCCACGTGCCCAGGGCGGTGAAGACCACAATGAGCAGCAGCGTGACCAGAGCCAGCGGCCACAGGGGCAGCACCGTGTGCAGCGCCAGCCAAATCAGCGTGGCCAAAACGGCTCCAGCTGTGCCGGGGCCCCACGGCCAGAAACCTGCGCCGAAGCCTGTGCCAATGATGACTGGCAATAGTGGTAGTTGCTTCATTGTTGGCTGCAAAAGTACTACAAATATTTGAAATAATGCGTGTTCAAACATAAAAAAGTATAAAAACCATAAAACTTTTCCGACCGCTGGCGTTTTTTCGGCAACTATTGTGTACCTTTGCAGGCCAATAAAGCATGTCATATTGTTTTTCGGGAATAAAATTGTGATAAAGTTAAACCGATATATCATCACTTTGCTATGCCTGTGGCTGGCTGTGCTGAACGTGAAGGCACAGATAACGGGCGAGATACTCGATGCCACAGACGGTGGCCCCGTTCCATACGCCAGCGCCCTCTATCGCGGCAACAAGGTCTCAGTGTCAAGCAACGCTGAGGGCAAGTTCCAGATTGACCGTCACAACGGCTGGCGGCTGACCATCAGCTCCGTGGGCTATGTGCCGCAGGTCATCAACATCACCAGCAGCACGCCCAACCATCTCGTTATCCGTCTGAAGCCTGACACCAAGAAGTTGCAGGAAGTCACTATCAAGTCGAAGCGCAGCTCAAGGTATAGCCGCAAGAACAATCCCGCCGTGGAGCTGATGCGCAAGGTCATTGCCGCCAAGAAGCGCTCAAACCTGAACAACCACGACTACTATCAGTACAACAACTACCAGAAGATAACGCTCGGCCTGAACGAGCTGCAGCCTGAGAATCTGGAGTCGAGCATGTTCAAGAAGCACCCGTGGCTGCTGGACCAGATAGAGCTGTGCCAGTACAACGAGAAGCTCATTCTGCCAGTATCTGTCGAGGAGACCGTTACGCAGAAGCTGTACCGCAAGGACCCGCACACGGAAAAGAGCATTGTGAAGGGCCAGAACTCCACGGGCATCAACGACCTGTTCCAGACAGGCGACATTCTCAACGCCGTGCTGAAAGACTGCTTCACTGATGTCGACATCTATGATGACAACGTGCGGCTGTTCCAGTATCCGTTTACCAGCCCCATCGGCAAGGATGCCATCTCCTTCTACCACTTCTACATCACCGACACTGTCTACGTTGGCACTGACCGCTGCATTCACCTCGACTTCACGCCTGCCAACCAGATTGACATGGGCTTCCGCGGACAGATATACATCCTCGATGACTCCACCTATCAGGTGAAGCGCTGCGAGCTGACCATACCGAAGACCAGCGAGGTGAACTGGGTTGAGAACATGCAGTGCCTGCAAGAGTACACCCAGCTGCCCTCCGGCGAGTGGGTACTCACGGTCGATGACATGTTTGTCGAGCTGGCCATCGCCAAGTTCTTCAGCAAGGCCATCGTCATTCGCACAACGCGGCGTTCCGACTTCGACTTCGATGAGATTCCGCGCAACCTGCTCAGGGGCAAGAAGCCCGTGCTGCGCGATGCCTATGCGGAGATGCGCACCGATGAGTTCTGGAATCAATACCGGCAGGTGGAGCTGACCAAGAGCGAGAACTCAATGGATGAGTTTGTCAAACACCTGGAGCAGCTGAAGGGCATGAAGTATATCATCTTCGGCCTGAAGGCACTTATCGAGAACTTTGTCGAGACCGGCTCTAAAGAGCATCCCAGCAAGATAGACATTGGCCCTGTGAACACCATCTGGTCGCAGAATTTCTACGACAAGACCCGCTTCCGCGCCAGCGCCCAGAGTACCGCCAACCTGCATCCGCACCTTTTCCTGAAAGGCTACTACGCCTACGGCCTGCGCCATCAGCAGCACTACTACGGTACCGATATCACCTGGACACTCAACAAGCCGGGCTACCTGCCCCGCGAGTTCCCGCGTCAGGCATTCACCTTCTCGTCTATGCGTGATGTGGCGCTGCCCAGCGACAAGTTCATTCAGACCGACAAGGATAACATGTTTACCTCGTTCAAGGTCAGCGAGATAGACAAGATGTTCCTCTACAACCGCCAGCAGCTCAGTTTCGACTTCGAACAGGAGTGGGGGCTCAAGCTCTTTGCCAATGCCAAGACGGAGAAAGTGGCCCCTATCGGCAATATTGCCCTTGAGCGGCTCAGCGACCACAAGCAGCTGGCGAACATACGCTACACCGAGGCCACAGTCGGCTTCCGCTATGCGCCGGGCGAGACTTTCATCAACACCAAGCAGCACCGCTGGCCGCTAAACCTTGATGCGCCGGTGTTCAGGCTGCAACACACCATGGGCTTCAGCGGCTTGCTGGGCGGCCAATACAACTACAACTTCACGGAAGCCGAGGTCTACAAGCGCTTCTGGATGCCTATGAACTGGGGAAAGTTAGACATACGCATCAAGAGCGGTGCGCAGTGGAACCGCGTACCCTTCCCGTTGCTCATCATGCCGGTTGCCAATCTCTCGTATGTGCTTGAAGACGAGACTTTCAACCTGATTAACAACATGGAGTTCCTGAACGACCGCTATGCCTCGATGGAGATGCGCTGGGACCTGAACGGCAAGATTTTCAACCGCATCCCCCTGCTCAGTCGCCTGAAGTGGCGCGAGTTCATCGGCGTGAAGTGCCTGTGGGGCAAGCTGACCGACAAGAACAATCCCTATCTGGCTGAAAACCAGCAGAGCGACATCCTTATGGCGTTCCCCGATGGCTGTTATATTATGGATGGCAAGAATCCGTACTGGGAACTCTCGCTGGGCATTCACAACATCTTCAAGATTCTGCACGTTGAGTATGTCAGGCGACTGAACTATCTCGACCTGCCCACGGCCAACAAGCAGGGTGTGCGCTTCACGTTCCGGGCCTCGTTCTGATTTTTCTTTTGAGAGGTAGGTGCAGTAGGTTTTGTAGGTGCAGTAGGTGCGCCGCTACCCCTACTGCACCTACAAAACCTACCCTCTCACTCTTCCAAACAAAAAACCGAAGATGTCTCACGACAGCTTCGGCTTCTTTTCTAACTAACTTATTATCAACTATTCATTACTCATTCTTTTCTATTGCTCTTATCTTAAAAACCTTTGTGATGTTGTTGCCTCACAAGCCATGCCACAGCACGACAACGTGAGGTAAACTTATCGAGTATCCCTACTGAATAATCTGTGTATAACTAATTAAAATGTTGCGTTTCTAAATTTTATGGTGCAAAGATACGGCTTTTTCTTGATTTTCTGTTCACTTTTTACGAAAAAAATAACGTAAACGTTTGCGTAGTTCGATAAAAATGATTACTTTTGCGGCACTAACCGGCATAACATTTATTTTTGATATGGCAAAAACCAAGCACAGAACTTCACTGAAAGACCTTGCCAGGGAACTCGGCGTGTCGATTGCCACGGTGAGCAGGGCGCTGCGCTCCTCGCCGGAGATAGGCAGGGAGATGCAGGAGCGTGTCAAGGAGATGGCGCGGAAAATGAACTACCGGCCTAACCCGTTTGCCCAGAGCCTGCGGAAAGAAGCTCCGAAGATGATAGGCGTGGTGGTGCCCGACCTGGTGACCCACTACTATGCGGCCGTGCTTGACGGCATAGAGGACTGTGCGCGGCAGGCTGGCTACAGCGTTATCAGCGCCAACACCCACGAGGACTGCGAGGCTGAGGCCAAGGCCATCGACAACTTCATCAGCCTGCACGTGGAGGGCATCATTGCCTGCCTGGCGCAGACGACGACCGACTACTCACACTTCGAGGAGCTGGCGCAGATGGACATTCCCCTGGTGTTCTTCGGCCGCACCTGCCTGCCGGAGCGCTTCTCGTCAGTGACGGCCAACGGCGACGAGGCGGCGCAGCAGGCCACGCAGCACCTGATTGACACGGGCTCCCGCCGCATAGCCTTCCTGGGCGGCCCTAACCATCTGGACATGGTGAAGCGGCGCAAGCACGGCTATCTGGAGGCGCTGCGCGACAACCGCATCCCCATTGACCGCGAGATGGTGGTGTGCGACAACATCAGCTACGACTCTATGCGCGAGGCGGCGGTGAGGCTGTTGCAGCGGCCCGACCGCCCTGATGCCATCCTGGCATTCAACGACACCGTGACGTTTGCGGCCTTCACCGCCATCAAGCAGTGCGGCCTGCGCATACCAGACGACGTGGCGCTCATCGGCTTCACCGACGACGTGCATGCTCAGTACATGACCCCGTGCCTGTCGGCCATTGAAGACCAGTCCTATCTCATCGGCAGGCGCGCCAGCGAGCTGCTGCTCAAGAGCATAGCTGGCGACACGGCTATCAGCAAGGTGATTGTGCCGCAGAAGTTGGTCATCAGGGACACCTCGGCCAAGCGCCCGGTCGGCAAGACGACATGACAACGATTTTTTTTATGTATGAACGAAGCAGAAAAAGACATAGCGATATGATGAAGAAGCAACTGGCCACCCTGGCCTTTCTGGCCGCGGCACTCTGCCTGGCCGCCCAGACTGTATTGATTCCCGACATGAAGTTCCGGCGGCTCGACACCTACAACGGCCTGTCGAGTTCGCAGGTGAACTGTGTGTTCAAAGACTCGCGCGGCTACATCTGGATAGGTACGCCCTACGGCCTGAACCGCTACGATGGCTACCGGCTCAAGACTTTCTATTCGAGCATCCGCGACACCACCACCATGCGCGACAACTACACCGATGCCATCTACGAAGCGCACGACGGGCGGCTCTGGCTGAAGCAGGGCATGAACTACTGCGTCTACGACCCCGTCAGCGAGCGGTTCGACCGAAACGTGACGGCCGTTCTGGCCGGCATGGGGCTTGACGGCAACGTGGAGCGGCTCTACATTGACGGGAAGAAGAACCTGTGGGTGAAGTTCTACGAGCAGGGCATCATCTGCTACAATCCCCACACGAAGCGCAAGGTGCAGTTCCCGCTGGGCTATCAGCAGGGCGAGTACAGCCCTTCGTGGGGCATTGCCTCGATGGCCGACATGGACAACCTGGTGGTGGTGGCCACCTACAACGGCGAGCTGGTGGCGCTGGACGGCGAGAAGGGAAAGGTCGTGTGGGTCGACCAGTGGATGCGCCAGAACGGCGGCCCGGAAAACCAGGAGTACCGCCTGGTGATTGACCGCGACAAGAACTTCTGGTGCGTAGCCCTGGAGAACACTTTCATCTACATCAGGCAGCAAGACCGCTGGTATCGCCGGCTGACCGACTATCTGGAGCAGCAGGGGCTGACGGGTCTGCCCGAGAGCCTGGCTGTCTGGAACGTACTCATCGACCAGAAGGGCTGGATATGGGCAGTCTGCGACCACGAGGGGCTGATAGTGGCCGACGTGAAGAACAAGCAGTGGAAGCAGTTCAAGAACAGCAAGCACGACGAGACGAGCCTCAGCGACAACACGCCGCGCAATCTCTATCTCGACAACGCCGGCCGCGTGTGGATTGGCACTTACAAGAACGGCCTCAACCAGTACGTGGAGGGGCTGTCGAACTTGCGCAACATAGAGCTGGGCGACATCAACACCGTCTGCGAGGACAGGCACGGCTACTACTGGGTGGGCACTAACGACCAGGGCATCCTGGTCTACGACCCGCGCACGGGCGAGGTGCTGAACAGGATTACGGCCGAGAACAGCGCCATGGCGAGCAACATTGTGGTAGGCTCGTGGGCGGCCAGCGACGGCTCGCTCTGGTTTGGCTCTTACAACGGCGGACTGACCCACTGCATACCCTCGGCCGCCAACCCCGCGCAGGCCACGGTGGTCAACTACCGGGTGGAGCAGCAGTGCGGGCTGGCCAACAACAGCGTCTGGGCGCTGACCGAGGACAAGTGGCACCGCATCTGGTTTAGCACCCTGGGCGGCGGCCTGCAGATGATAGACCCGAAGACCAACACCTTCCGCACGTGGAACACCAGCAACTCCAGCCTGCCCGCCGACTACCTGACCTCGGTCGGCTGGAACGCCAAGGGGTGGCTGATGGTGGGCTCCAGCTACTACTACTCGCTGGTCAACCCCGTCTCCGGCCAGCTGGTCAACCAGACCCTGCCCGAAGACCCTGCCATTACGGTGAACATATCCAACTCAAACTATGTCATCGAGGACAGCCGCGGCCTCATCTGGCAAGGCTCTAACACGGGCGTGGCGGTCTACGACCCGAAGACTAAGTTCATGGAACTCTTCGACATCACGAAGGGGCTCTACGGCTCGGGCATCAACGCCGTTGTCGAAGACAAGCTCCATCATGTCTGGGCGGTTACCGACCACGGCGTGTCGTGCTTCATGCCCGAGCAGCGGGAAGACGGCACGTGGATTTTCAACATCCGCAGCTTCAGCAGCCGTGACGGCTTGCAGAAGGCCACCTACAACCAGCGCTCGACGTGGCTCACCCGTGGCGGCCTGCTGCTGGTTGGCGGACAGGGCGGCCTCGATGTCATCGACCCCGCGGGGCTGGCTGATGTCAAGAGTACCGAGAAGCCCGTGTTCAGCGGCCTGCAAATCTTCGACCAGGACGTGGCGGTCGGGCAGTCCTACAGGGGGCGCGTCTTTCTGGACAAGGCGCTCGATGCGTGTACCAAGCTGACGGTGCGCCACAACGACCAGTTCACCATTCAGCTGGCCACCAACCATGTGGACATCAACAACCACAAGCGCTTTGCCTACAGGCTCGACGGCTTCAACGACGATTGGGTGAAGACCTCTGAGCAGAATCCCAACATCACCTACAACTCGCTCCGTGCCGGCAGCTACACCCTGTATGTGCGCATTGTCAACGACGACGGCACTATCGGCGACGAGGAGGCCACGCTCGACATCAAAGTGATTCCGCCGCTGTGGCGCAGGCGCTGGGCCATGCTGCTCTACTGCCTGGCCGTGCTGGGCGTGACGTGGCTCTGGCGCAGGCGCTTCCTCAAGAGGCAGCAGGAGCGCATGGAGCTGGATTTGCGCATCCGCGAGACAGAGAAGCGCCACTGGATGGAGGAGATGCGGCGGCAGATGGCGGCCGAGATGCACCCTGCCGGTCAGCCGGCCGCTGACGGCAAGCAGCCGCTGCAGCTCCATCGGATGCCGACCGAGCTTATCGGCTTCGTCAAGCTGCAGGTGGCCCAGTTTGCCACCCCTGCCGAGAAGGGGCTCCGCTTCGCCTTCGAGTCGGCGGCAGGCAGCCTGATTGCCAGCATCGACGGGTCGCATCTGGCTCAGGCACTCACCATCTTGTTCGACAATGCAGTGAAGTTCTCGCTCAGCGACACCAAGGTGACGGTGCGGGTCAGCCGGCATCAGCAGCACGCCGCCATCCTGGTGGCCAACTGCGGACAGAACATGCCCGACTACGGCAAGCGCCATCTGTTTGAGCCGATGGGCGAGGGCAACGACCTGGGGCTGATAACGGTCAACGACATTGTGACGGCCCACGGCGGCCGGGTCTATGTCGAGGACAAGCCAGGCGGCGGTGTCATCTTCACCATCGAACTGCCCCTGGTCGACGAAACCGCCAATGAAACCGTCAATGAAGCCGTTGACGAGACCGTCGACGAAGCCTGAGGGCTGCCGGCGGCCAGGCCGGCAGAAGTAGGCGAAAGGCTTTCTTGTCATGGGTCATGGGTGTCGTCTCTTTTGTCTCGTTTTTGTCGGGTACGAAGATACGACATTCCATGGCGCAGGCCAAGACAGGGGGTGGCCCTACCCTGTGAAAATCTGTTGATAGAATGGCGCTTTCGCCTTGATTTAATTTAATCAATGGGTTATCTTTTTTTAAAAAACAGCCCAACTATACATTTTTCAACATATCTAACTGTATTTCAGATTGTTAAGTTATGTATAGTTGTCTTTCCACGCCCCCTGACTATACATGATTTCGGCTGAATTCATGTTATTTTCTACACTTTAGGATTCCACTTCCTGCCC
>JAFLSH010000096.1 GCA_022511055.1 Prevotella sp.
TCCATGCACTGGCGAATAAGGTCAATGGTGAAACCGCGGCCGAGGGCGTAGCGCAGCACTTTCTGGTTTAGCTCGTAGGCGTTGGCGGCGCGGGTGGCGCGCCGCTTCTGCCGGATGAGAGGGCGCAGCACGCTGAGGTACTCCTCATCGCTTACCTCGTCGAGTACGCGCCGGCAGATGTCGCTGCTGATGCGCTTCTGCCAGAGCGCCTGCTCCACCTTGCGCCGCCCCCACTTGTTGTAGCGTATCTTGTCCTTGACAAAGGCGCGGGCGTAGCGCTCGTCGTCAACGTAGCGCCCCTCCACGAGCTTGGCCATCACGCGGGCCTGCGCCTCGGCGCTGAGTTCCCAGCGGCGCATTTTCTCCAGCACCTCGTGCTGGCAATGCTCGGCCTGTGCGCAGTAGGCCGACAGTTGCAGGAAAGCGCCCTGCTCTGTTATCTCCTTCATGGTTTCACGGCTTTTATGTATCGTTGCTTCCCGAACTGGTCGTCGCGCAGGCAGACCTCGGCAAAGCCGCTGTCGGTCAGCATCTGCCGCAGCGGCTCGGCATACAGGGGATTGATTTCAAAGTATAGGCGACCCGCGGGCGGCAAGGCCGTCTGCGAGAAGCGGGCGATGGCGCGGTAGAACAGCAGCGGGTCGTCGTCGGGCACGAAGAGCGCCAGGTGGGGCTCGTGTTCCAGCACGTGCGGCGCCATGGCTGCCGCCTCTTGTCGGCAGATGTAGGGCGGGTTGCTGACTATCACGTCGTAAGTCGCTGACTGCTGACCGGCCGATGCGGAGAAGCTGTCCAGAATGTCCATGCGCTCGAACTGCACACACACACGGGTGCGCCGGGCGTTCTCCGCAGCCACGGCCAGCGCCGCCTCTGACACATCCCAGCCCGACACGGCTGCCCCGGGCAGCTCTGCCGCCAAGGTACACGCTATGCAGCCGCTGCCTGTGCCAATGTCCAGAATGCGGCTGCCGTCTGCTTCCGCTGCGCGGCAGTCGGCCGCCACCCACTGGCACAGCCCGTAGGTCTCGGGGCGGGGAATCAGCACGGCGGGGGTCACCTTGAATGTGCGGCCGCCGAACTCAGCCTCGCCCAGCACGTACTGCACGGGCGTGCCGCTTAGCAGCTGCTGCTGCAACTGCCGCATCGTTGCCTCGTCGCCCGTCTGTCCGCAAAGCACATCGGTCCACGTCAGTCCGAAGCGCTGCTCCATCACCAGCCGCGCCACGGCCTGCGCCTCGCCCTTGTCGTAGAGGGCCGTCAGTGGTTGCCAGAAGTCACGGTAGGTCATGTGTCGGGTTGTCAAGTTTGGTAAATTCTGGGGTTATGCTCTTCATCGCCTCCCTTTTTTGTGTGCAAAGATACAAAATAATTGCCAACTGCCAATTGTCGTTTGACAATTATTTCGTAATTTTGCAGCCATGAAGGAAATGACAGAAGATGAGCGCTACATGCGGCGCTGCCTGCAACTGGCCCGCAACGGGCGGCAGAATGCCAAGCCCAACCCGATGGTGGGGGCGGTGATTGTACACGAAGGCCGGATTATCGGCGAGGGCTACCACGTGCGCTGCGGCGAGGGCCATGCCGAGGTGAACGCCTTTGCTGCGGTCAGTGCCGCAGATGAGGCCCTGCTGCCGGCGGCCACCATGTATGTGTCGCTGGAGCCCTGCGCCCACTACGGCAAAACGCCGCCCTGTGCCGACTTGATTGTCAGCAAGGGGGTGCGCCGTGTGGTCATTGGCTGCCAGGATTCCTTTGCCGAGGTGCAGGGGCGCGGCATCCGCAGGCTGCGCGAGGCCGGCATCGAGGTGACTGTGGGTGTGCTTGAGGCAGAGTGCCGCGCGCTGAATCGCCGTTTCTTCACGTTTCATCGGGAGCGGCGGCCCTACATCATCCTGAAGTGGGCACAGACCGCCAATGGCTTCATTGACGACCATTTCCGCCCTCTTGCCATCTCCACGCCCCTGACCCAGATGCTCTCCCACAAGCTCCGTGCCGGGGAAGATGCCATACTCGTGGGGCGTGTCACTGATGAGCGCGAGCATCCGCAGCTGAACGTGCGCCACTGGTCGGGCCCCAATCCCCGCCGGCTGGTTGTCGACCGTAATCACCCGCTGAATCTCGCGGGCTTGCATGCCCACGGTGTCCAGTCGCTCATCGTCGAGGGCGGTGCGGCGACCCTCAATGCCTTTATCAGCCAGGGGCTGTGGGATGAAATCCGCGTGGAGACCGCGCCGCTGACCGTTACAGACGGTACGCGCGCGCCTCAGCTACCGCCCGCCGCCGTGGTGGTCAGCACTGAGCGCTATGGAGACAATACCATCGTGACTTTCCGCCGGGAAGCCACGGGTGCTTAGCCTTACTGGCCGTTTTCCGTTGTCGAAAAGGGTATTATGCGCTGTGTTTCTCAGTCTTATTTCCTGCCGAAGTCGGCGGGCACTTCGCCCCACTTGCCCGTTTCCCACTTGAGAACGGGGTTGCGGTAGTCGTGTGTCTGCAGCCAATGCTCGGCGCGGGCTATCACGTTGTAGAGTGGCTCGGTCTTCTCGGTACGCTCCAGCTTGGTCTTGCACTTCCGCTTCTGCACCCAGAGAATGGCGTTGTAGCTGTCAGAATAGATGGTTTTATCGTGTAATCCCTGCTGCCATGCCAGCGCTAGGGCATGGACTATGGCGAGAAACTCGCCGATGTTGTTCGTGCCGTGAACGGGGCCGTAGTGGAACACCCGCGCCCCGGTCTGCAGGTCGATGGCCTGATACTCCATCGGGCCGGGATTGCCCGAGCAGGCCGCATCGACCGCCCACGCATCTGCCCTTACCTCGGGCGGCAAGGGCAGTACGGTGTCGTTGCGATAGGTCGGCGGATTCTGTAGCGGCATGGCGGCGTGTTGTGCTTGTTGTCGGGGCGGCTACATGCGCTCGGGCACCTCAATGCCCAGCAGCCCCATGCCGTTTCGGATGATTTTAGCCACGTTCCGGGCCAGCACCAGGCGGATGGCCTTCTTCTGCTCGTCAGGCTCGTTGAGTATGCTGTAGTCGTGGTAGAACTGGTTGAACACCTTCGTCAGCTCGTAGCAGTAGTTGGCAATGCCGCTGGGCGAGTAGTCCTTTCCGGCCTGCTCCACGGCGGCGGGGAACTCGTTCATCTTCTGAATGAGGGCGGTCTCCTTCTCGTTCAGCTCGGCGGCCATCTCGGCGGGCAGGGCAGGTGTGTCCGTGGCTTTGCGCAGAATGCTGCGTATGCGCGCGTAGGTGTACTGAATGAACGGCCCCGTGTTGCCGTTGAAGTCAATCGACTCCTCGGGGTTGAAGAGCATGTTCTTGCGTGCATCGACCTTCAGTATGAAATATTTCAGCGCGCCCATGCCCACAATGCGGGCAATCTCGCGGCGCTCGGCCTCGGTGATGTCGGCGAATTTTCCCGATTCCATCGAGGTTTTATAGGCATTCTCGACCATCAGCTCCATCAGGTCGTCGGCATCAACCACCGTGCCTTCACGAGACTTCATCTTGCCGTTGGGCAGCTCGACCATGCCGTATGAGAAATGCACCAGTTCCTTGCCCCACTTGAAGCCCAGGCGGTCAAGCAGAATGGATAGCACCTGGAAATGGTAGTTCTGCTCGTTGCCCACCACGTATATCATCTTGTCAATCGGGTAGTCCTGGAAGCGCATCTCGGCCGTGCCGATGTCCTGGGTCATGTAGACACTCGTACCGTCAGAGCGCAGCAGCAGCTTCTGGTCCAGACCCTCATCGGTCAGGTCTGCCCACACCGAGCCGTCATCGTGGCGCTCGAAGAGCCCTTTTGCCAGTCCCTCTTCCACCTTCGCCTTGCCGCGCAGGTAGGTCTGGCTCTCGTAGTATATCTTGTCGAAGCCCACGCCCATCTTCTGATAGGTCTCATCGAAGCCGGCGTAGACCCATGCGTTCATCTTCTCCCACAGGGCGCGCACCTCGGGGTCGCCCTGCTCCCACTTCACCAGCATCTCGTGGGCCTCCTTGATGAGCGGTGCCTCTTGCTTGGCCTTCTCCTCATCCATGCCGCCGGCCACCAGCTGCTTGATTTCCTCGCGGTAGTGCTTGTCGAACAGCACGTAGTAGTCGCCAATGAGGTGGTCGCCCTTCTTGCCGGCCGACTCGGGTGTCTCGCCGTTGCCCCATTTCACCCAGGCCAGCATCGACTTGCAGATGTGTATGCCGCGGTCGTTCACAATGTTGGTCTTCACCACGCGGTTGCCGTTGGCCTGCATAATCTGCGCCAACGACCAGCCCAGCAGGTTGTTGCGCACGTGGCCCAGGTGCAGCGGCTTGTTGGTGTTCGGGCTGCTGTACTCTATCATGACCAGCGGCGCGGTCTCGCCTTCCCCGGCAGGCTGCCTGAAGCCGAAATTGTCGGTGGAATCAATGGTTTTCAGCAGTTCCAGCCAGTTGCCGCTGCCGATGCTCAGATTCAAGAATCCCTTCACCACGTTGAACTTCTCAACGGCCGAGCAGTGTTCTTGCAGGTACTGGCCTATCTCCTGTGCGGTCTGCTCCGGGCTTTTGCGGGCGGCCTTCACAAAGGGGAACACCACTAACGTCAGGTTTCCCTCAAACTCACTCCTTGTCTTTTGCAGCTGCAACATCTTCTCTGTTGCCTCCATGCCGTAGAGCGCCTTAACAGCCTCGCCGGCAGCCTTGCAAATCAATGCTTCCATGTTCATGCTTTCCTGATTTTTGCCTGCAAAGGTACAACTTTTTATTGTAAATCCGGCATTTCGGTGCAAAAAAGTCTGGAAGGAGCATCGCTGCTGCTTCCAGACTGCTTTTTGGCGCCCTTTCTATTTCTCAACTAATTAACTCTTTCTAACTTTTTCTTTTCTTCTTCGCTTTCTTATTTTTCTATCCGCTTGGCGGATACAAGTAGCAGGTCGTGGGCGTAAGAATGGTGCGCCTGTATCATGGTGGCCACTTCCTTCAGTCGCTTGGCGCATATTTTCTTCTCGTCATAGTCCAGCAGTGTGGCATTGTTGCACAAGTCAGCTATAATGCCGGCCGACACAATCATGTCCTCGGCACAGTCATCGCTGGTGGCTCCGTCTAACATCTTCTGGGTCAGCAGTCCGAACAGGCGGTGCCAGTCGCCGTTGCTCAGGTGGGTCACGTTGTCTATTGCTCTGAGCATCCACTGCGGGCTTCCTATGTCATCGGCAGGCAGGTTGGGATTAATCGTGTCGTTGCCCACCACGAGTGGCACCTGGCCTATGAGCCGCGCCTCCCGCGGCAGCAGGTTCTGCCATTCTTTGTTGAGGCTGCCGCTCTCTCTTAGCTTTTTCTGCAATGCCTGTGCCTCTTTCTGCCACCTTTCCACATCTGCCATCTGTTGCAGGCGTTCAGGAATCGGGCCATAGCAGTAGGTGAGTGCCCCCTGCCTGATATTCTTGTCTTCCGTTGGCCACCACTCGGCGGCATATACCTCGCGCATTCCCGGCTTGTCGGCCGGGCGGAACTCCATGCAGATGTAGCTGGCCTGGTTGTTCTTGCCGATGAGTATGCTGCCGTTTGTCGTCAGGTCGATGCGAATGTACGGCGTGTCGGGCGTAACCCCCGGTATCGGGTTCAGGCGCGAGAACGTGCCATGGGCATTGGCTTTTTCGCCCTCGAAGGCACTTTGCAGCTTGTCGAACAGCTTGAAGTTCGGCTGGCCTACGGCGAAGTCTATGATTTTTGCGCCGCTCTGATTTGTGGAGTCGCGCTTGGTGTCCTCTCTGATGGCAATGTTGATGCCTTTGGCGGTGGTAAACTCCTGGAACACGCGGGCTATGCTCTCTTGTGCCCCGGCGGCTGTCGGCAGTGTCAGCAGCACCATGGCTGCGGTCAGTTGTTTCATTGTTTTCATAACGATACGGTTTTTGTTGTTAATGCTCTGTTTTATTATATGTGATTCTGTTTTTTATAAGACAATTTCTCTGGTCGTGATTTCGCAGACGCTGTAGTCGCCGTTCAGGTCGACCACTAAGTGCGTGTTTGGCGGCGGCATGGCGTTGAAGTTGGCCTTAATGATGGCGTTGCGGGTGGCCTGCTTGCTCCGCTCTATGTCCTGTTCGCACTCGCTCAACAGCTGCATGGCGCGAATGATGTTGGCTTCCGACTTCCAGATGCCCTGCCCCAGCGTGTCGGGCAGTTGCCGTTCCTCGGTAATCTCCTTTGGCATGCTCTTGCGGGGCTTGCTTTCGGCGCGCAGCCGTTTCGCCGGTGGGGTGGGGGCTTCTTGCTGCGGCGCGGGGCTTGCCGCCTCGGCTGCTTCGGGCTTGTTGTCAATCGTGCCGCGAGCTGCAGCCTCCACTACTTCCGGGGCAGTGGCTACGGCCACAGGCTGCGTTGTGTCTGCCGGCTTGCTGCCCCATAGTGTCAGCACCAGCACGGCGGCCACCGCTGCGGCAGCGGCTGTCGACAGCCACCAGCGCCGCCGGTTGCGGCGCTGCTTCAGTCGCCGTGCCACCCGCTGCTCCATGTCGGCGGGCATTTTCAGCTTCTCGGCCCGTTGCTGCTGTCGGCGCAGGGCTTGTTTCATCAGTTCGTCGTTCATCGTTCTCGTGTTAAGATAATGTACAGTTGTTTCCTGATTCGGTGCAGGCGGGTCCTCAGTCGCCCTGCCTCACGCTCAGTGTCGGCTGCCCCCAGCAGGTAGGCCACTTCGCGCAGGGGGTGTTCATCGAAGTAGTGCAGGTGGAGCAGCATCTGGTCTTCGGGGCGCAGTCGCCTGATAGCCTCGTCAAGCTGTTCCACGCTGACATTGTCGGGCAGTTCTTCGGGCACGTTCTCCAACAGTTCATCGCCCATCTCCAGAAAGGTCACGTTCTGTCGGCGCACGGTGCGCAGTGCCTCGTGGTAGGCAATGCGATAGAGCCATGTCTTCAGCGAAGCCCGTGCCGGGTCGTACTGCCGCCGGCACTCGTAAGCCTTGACCAGTGTCTCTTGCACCACGTCTTCGGCATCTTCCTGTCGGGTGACAATGCGGCCAACGAAGGCCATCAGCCCCTCGCCGTAGCGGGTGGTCAGCTGTGCAAACGCTTCGTCAACAGCCTGTCGGGTCATCATTTCGTTGCTCTGTTTCATTGCCGTTTCCATTTATATATAGACAGAAACCCGGCATCATGTTACAACACAGCCGGAAATTTTGTATTTTGTTAACAGAAAAAGCAGGGAAATGCAAGAAAAACACAAGCAAAAAGCCTTTTCGGCGCTCTGAATGGGCGGAGAAAAGGCTTTTTGCTTGTAGGAAAGGGTGCGGAAAGTTATTTTGCGTCTTTAACGGCGCTGTCTTTAACCCTCTTGTATGTCTGAACCATGTACTCGACAGTTTCATCATCAAGATATTCGCTGATTTTGAGTACCAGTTCTGTACTGGTGAGCTTCAGCACTTCTATTTTGCCGCCATCTTCATCCAGACCAATAATGTAAGTGCCATCATAGGTGTAGCTAAAGGGGTCTACGTACCAGCCATCGCCCTGTTCCCACTCGTACAGAATTCCTTTTCCGTTTCCATCGAATTGGCAGTACTGCTTGTAGTATGAGGAATATTGTGTATAGTCTATACGGTCGGATTTTCCGTTTTTGTAGTAATTTACCACGGAAACGAACTTCCACGTACCCACAAGACCCTCTCCCGTTATTTCTTCATCATCATCGCCTTCTATCTGAAGGTCTTCCTTGTCGCACGAAACGAAGCTGATGCACAACATGGCCATCAGCATCATGGCCAACAGGTAAAACTTGTTCTTTTTCATCTTTTTTGTTTGATTTAATTGGTTTAACGTTAATAAAAGCGAGTGCAAAATTAGTCATTTTTGCCAGAACAACAAAATTTTTGTACGGCAAATTGCGGTTAGGGCTTCTTGTGCCGTTGGTTTTGTTGGTCTCTTTCCTTCAATCTCCCTGCTTTTTACCCGTTTTTCCTTAATTAACGTTAAATTTCTATCGAATTAGAGATAAAAATTTGGAATCTCTATCAGATTAGAGTACCTTTGTGCTTGAAAAGTCTCTAACGCGATAGAATATTAACCCCTAAAAACAAAATAACAATGAAACCAAAAAGACAACTTACCAAGGGCGAAAGCCAGCTGATGAACATTCTCTGGGATTTACCCGGACAAAAAGGTACTTCTCCCGAGATTATGAGCAAGTATCCGACACCCAAGCCCGCACTGACCACCATGCTCACCTTTCTGAAGATTCTGACTGACAAGGGCTTTGTCTCTGCAACGAAGGTGGGCCGCGGCCACATCTTCAAGGCGCTGGTCAGCAGGGCTGAGTACACTGCCTTCTATATGGGTGAAGTGCAGAAAAACTTTTTCGGCGGCTCAGTGCCCTCGCTGGTCTCATATTTCGTCAACAACAACAAGCTGAGCCAGCAGGAGATTGATGAGCTTCTGGAGATTATCAAGAACAAACAACAACTATAATCCTTATGATTACCGTCATCTGCAAGTTCCAGCCGCTGACAGCCGTGCTTATCGGCGCGCTGCTCTATGCCATCTACTATTTTGCTTTGCGGCTGAAGACCAGCTCAGTCGTGTCGCAGCGTTTCATCGGTGTGGCAGTCGTGGCGGTGACACTCTTCACTTTCGTGACACCGGCCAGACTGGTCGACCGTCAGCCGACTGCCGCCGCTTACACTCCCTCAGCGGCTGCGCCGGTAGCTCAGCCCGCAGCAGCGCCAGTCGCCGCTGCCCAGCAGCCCGCCGCCACCCAGGTTGCGGCAGCGCCGACACCGCGGGTGGGGCATCTCTCGCTGTCGTTGGCAGAGGTTGACAGCCCGCGGCTGTTCCTGGCGGCCTATGCCCTTGGCGTGGTGCTGATGTTGGCCTACTTTGTGGCGCAGTTGCTGTGGTGCGCCCGTGTGCGCCGCCGCTGCACAAAGGCATCAGTCACCAGCGAGGCCACCATCTATGACACTGACTTCGCACAGCCCTTCTCGTTTGCCAGGAGCATCTTTCTGCCGGTGGTGCTGACTGGCGAGCTGCGCCATTATGTCATCACCCACGAACTGTGCCACATACGCCACCGCCACTTCCTGAAGCTCTGCCTGCTGGAGTTGCTGTTGGCTGTCAACTGGTTTAATCCCTTCGTCTGGCTGTTCTTCAACGAGCAGAAGCTGCAACAGGAACTGCAAGTCGACAACGATGTGCTGGCGCAGGGTGTCGACCGCGAGCGCTACCAGCTGAGCCTGCTGCAAGTGGCCATTCGGCATAGCCGGTGGCTGATGGTGCAGTCGGCCTTTGGCAACAAGCCCATCAAGCAGCGCATTCTGTTTATGAACAAGTCCATCAGCGCCCGCAGCATTCGCCGCAGGCTGATGGCTGCCGCCGTGACTGCCACGGTTGTCGTGGCCGCTGCTGCCACCATAGGCTGCATGGGGAACGAGAAGGCCGTGGCCGACACGGCCCGCCACCACGACATCTACGGTGTCTGGCAGATGGACTTCTATCGCCGTGCCGGCTCGCAACGCGAGAACTACCCGCCGTTCAGGCAATACGCTTTCTACGGCGATGACATGTTCTTCACGCCCAGCTTCAGTTCCCGCGAAGGCCATAATTTCTCCTTCGGCTTTTCGGGCGAGGCGCTGAGCATGCGGGGCGACACGCTCTTGGGCGGCTACGGCTTCCCGATGGCCTACCGCTATGTCGGCGAGCGCACAATCCAGTGCGACTGGGTTGCAGGCGGCGGCGATTTGGCGCAGGCCGGTGGCAATGTGAACACCGACCAGTGGTCGCGGGCCACGCCCGAAGCCGAGTTCCTGGCTCCCTTCCATGCCGCCAGCAAGGCTGCGCCCAGTGCCGCCAGCCCGTTAGACGGTGTGTGGCATACCGCTGACCTGGGCGGAGATGACGGCTACCTGATGATTAGCAACGGCCTCATGGTACTCATGGTCTACCACGGCAGCAGCGACCCCAATGTGCTGTACTTCAGCGGCCGCGGCGACTGCGGTGATGTGGAGTACGGCGGTGGCACAGACCTCAAGATGGGCGGCACCGATTTTACCATTGAGTGGGCGGCCGACAAGCAGTCGTTCAAGCTCACTGTTGCCGACCCTGCCCAGAGCGAGGTTTGGCAGCGGGGAGTCAGCTTTAGCCGCATCGCCATGCCCGACCACATCGCCCGCATCATGCGCACAACGCTGATAGAGAATCCGGCGTAAGCCCCACGCAGGGTCGAACATTTCAAGACAAATTGAGAAAAAAATAAAGAAGCGTTTGTCCAAGCGAGGACATTTAATGTTTTTAGAAAAAGTAGTAGTATATTAGTCATTACCATGAAGCACGGCGCAGATGGCAGGGCTCCCTGCCATCTGTCGTTTT
>JAFLSH010000097.1 GCA_022511055.1 Prevotella sp.
CACCCTCAACACCCCCGACACCCAAAATGGGTGTTGTGGGTGTCGGGGGTGTTGGCTGTTCGACATGAGTCTATAATATGCGCATATGCGCGTGTATGCGCGAACAAGGGCGGGGGCAGCATGGGAAGAAAATGGCTTTCGGCACAGGGCAGGGGCGATTTACATCTCCAGTGTAACCTTGCCATTGATTTGCCGGCCCGTCAGGTAGTTGGGCACTGCCCATTGGCGGGAAGCCACATCGGTGACCCAATAGTAGGAGTTGACATTGGAAATGCCGAAGAGGTTCAGGCAGTCTAAGCCTATCCAGATGTTCTTGACCGTCTTGCCGCCTTTCAGTGCCAGCCAGCTCATGCCGATGTCGGCACGGCGGTAGGGTGGGGCGCGGAATATCTGCTGCTCCAGACCGCGGTGGGGCGGGCCGAATGGCAGACCGTCGGCAAAGGCCAGGCGCAGGGTCATCTTCCAGCGGTCGGTGCCGGGGAAGTAGTCGGTGAAATGCAGGTTGACACCCCAGCGCTGGTCGGTGGGCAGCGGAATCCACTGGCCGTGGAGTTTTTGCTGGGTGCGCATCAGCGAGAACGTAATCCACGAGTCGGTGCCCGGCACGAATTCGCCGTAGAGCTTCAGGTCTATGCCGGCTGCGTAGCCGGAGCAGAGATTCTGGCCGTAGTAGGTCACCTTCACGTTCTGCACGTTGTACGGAATGATGTTGGAAAGTGCCTTGTAGTAGGCTTCGGCGGTGAACTTGAAAGGGCGCTCCATCAGCCGGAAACGGTAGTCGAAGGCGCCGATGACCTGGAAGGAGCGGGGGCTCTTGATGTGGTCGTTCAGCCTGACCACCGTCATGCCGTTGACGGTGGTGGTGTCGCGCACTTCCTTGAAGAAGGGTGCCTGGTAGTAGAGGCCGGTGGCCAGCCGCAGCGTGACATCGCTGTTCCATGCGGGAACGACTGCGAGCGAGAGGCGCGGGGAGACGGTGGTCTCGCCGTTGAACGACCAGTGGCTGAAGCGTATGCCGTAGTTGAGCGAGTAGAATGTCTCGCTGTTGGCGGGAGACCAGCGGTAGGTGTCCTGTATGTAGCCCTCTGTGCGGCGCGAGTCCATGTTGACCTTTGAGGAGAGTGTGTAGATGAGGTCCAGGCGGTTGCCGGTGTGGGGTATGGAGTAGCCGCTGGAGTCGCGCATCTCGTACTCTCGCGAGCGCTCGCTGATTTTCTCCCATTTCTGGGTTATCCCTGCCTCTATGCTGTGTCGGCGCAGCTGCTTTGTCACCATGAGCTTCAGGCTCTGCACGTTGGCAGTCAGGTAGTTGCGGGCGTGTTCCATGTAAGTGCCAACGCCGAGGTTTTCAGAGGTCTGCGTGTCGTCGAGCCAGTACTGACCCTGAATGTCGTAGGTCTCTTGCTCCTTGGTGTGGAAGGCTGAGGCCAGCAGCTTGACCGTGGTGGAGTCTCCGAAGTGGCGCGCCACGGAGAGTGTGCCGAAGAGTGTTCGGAACAAGTCCTTCTCCTGCCCGTCAAAATAGACCCTGAACGATTTCACGTCTTCCATGGTGCCGAAGGATGTCTCGCGGTCGTGCGGCACGAAGTCGTAGTGGTTGTCGGATATGTTCCCGATGAAGTCCACATCCCAGCGCTTGTTGGGGTGCCAGTTCATGTAGGTCTGGTAGTCAAGGAAGTTTGGCCGGTACTCACCCGTTGTCTCCAGCGAGCCGAGCAGATAGCGGTTGGTCTTGTAGCGTATGCCGTGAGACATGGTGAAGTTCTTCAGGCTGGTGCCTACATAGGCGCTGCCGCCCAGCAGCGAGGCCGTCAGGTTGGCTTCTGTCTTCTTGGGCTTTCGGTAGGTGATGTCCAGGGCCGATGAGAGCTTGTCGCCATACTTGGCCTCGAAGCCGCCGGTCGAGAAGCCTATCCGCTCAACCATGTCTGAGTTGATGACAGACAGCCCCTCTTGCTGGCCGCTGCGTATGAGCAGCGGGCGGTAGACCTCAACGTTGTTGATATACACGGCATTCTCATCGAAAGAGCCGCCGCGGACATTGTACTGGCTCGACAGCTCGTTGTGGCTGGAGACACCCGCCTGCTGCTGTATCAGTTCCTCAACGGCGTTGCCTGTCACTGAGGGCGACTGCCTGATGTCCTTGATGTCCAGCTGCTCAGTGGCAGTGGTCTGCCGGCGCCGCTCGGTGACCGTGACTTCCTGAAGGGCATCCTGTTCGTGGAGTATCACCTGCAAAGTCTGCTGCCCGCGCGGATTGCGTAGGGTTCGTGTGTGGGTCTTGTAGCCAATCATGGAAAACGTAATCACTACCGAGTCAGCCGATTGCAGCTGCAGGCTGAACTCGCCTTTCAGGTTGGCCACGGTGTAGGCTTTTTGCGCCAGACATGCCACTGAGGCCATCTCAATGGCATTGCCTTCCTGGTCGGTGACCCTGCCCTTGAGCGTGAAGTCGGCGGCGGCCAGCAGAAGGCTTTGCAGCAGAGCGGCCGCCAGGAGTATGTATTTTGCGCAAAATAGTCTCATTTCAATTATTATAACGAAAATATTCATGCTTTATTTTGAGAGTTAGTTTTTTTTGCTTAACTTTGCACCAATGAATCAGAATGAAATTTTGGAAAGGCTGGGTGTCGGCGAACTGAGCCTGATGCAGCGCGAAGCCCAGCGCGCCATTCTTGGCGGCAGGAGTGATGTCATTATCCTGTCGCCTACGGGGTCGGGCAAGACACTGGCCTACCTGTTGCCGCTGGTGCAGTTGGTGAACGCCGGCAGTGAAGATGTGCAGGTGCTGGTTGTCGTGCCGGGGCGCGAGCTGGCCATGCAGTCAGACACGGTGCTGCGCTCCATGAAGTCGGGTGTCCGCTCCGCGGCCTGCTATGGCGGCCGGGCGGCCATGGATGAACACCGGCAGCTGAAGAAACTGCTGCCGCATGTGGTCTTTGGCACACCGGGGCGCTTGAACGACCATCTGGACAAGGGAAACATCTCGGCCAGAACGGTGCGCTATGTGGTCATTGATGAGTTTGACAAGTGCCTGGCCATGGGCTTCTATGCGGAAATGACACAGCTGATGAGCCGCCTGACAGCGGCCAGCCGCCGCATTCTGCTCTCAGCCACAGATGCCCAGGAGATACCGGCCTTCGTGCAGATGGCACGTGCCGCCCGACTGGACTATCTCGACCAGACGGAGCAGGTGTCAGACCGGGTGCGGCTCTATGAGGTGAAGAGCCCTGACAAAGACAAGCTGCAAACGCTGCTGCGGCTGCTCTGCCAGCAGGGCGATGGGCAGAGCATAGTCTTTCTGAACTATCGCGACTCGGTGGAACGGGTCGACGGCTATCTGCGCGAAAAAGGCTTTGCCACCAGTGCCCTGCACGGCGGAATGGACCAGAAACAGCGGGAGAGCGAGCTGTACAAGTTCTTCAATGGCTCGGCCAATGTGCTGGTGGCCACCGACTTGGCTTCGCGTGGCCTGGATATTCCTGATGTGTCTAACATTATCCACTACCACCTGCCGCTTGCGGAGGAGAACTATGTCCACAGGGTGGGGCGTACTGCGCGCTGGGAACAGTCGGGGGTGTCTTTCTTCCTGATTGGGCCCGAAGAACATGTGCCTGCCTACGTGGAAGGGCAGGTAGAGCCCTTTGCCCTGCCCGCTGAGGTGCCGCCGGTGCCCAAGCCCCGCATGGCTACGGTCTACATAGGCAAGGGCAAGAAGGATAAAATCTCGAAGGGCGATATTGTGGGCTTCCTGTGCAAGAAGGGCGGCCTGTCTCCCGCCGACATAGGGCACATTGCCGTCAGTGACCGCTATGCGTATGTGGCTGTGGCGCGCGAGTCTGTGGCCTCTATGCTCAGTGCGGTCAGAGACGAGAAGATAAAAGGGCTGAAGACAATCATAGAGCCCGTAAAATGATATATGGAGTTGACAAAATGAAAGAAAATGCGCTGAGTTTGTGAATTTCTGTTCAAATATTTGGCTATACGAAATAAAAAGTGTAATTTCGCACCCGTTTTCAGAAACGAGAGTAATATAAACAACAATAAAACAACAATCAACATGAAGAAGTACAACTTTAACGCTGGTCCCTCGATGCTTCCCCGCGAAGTGATTGAGAAGACTGCTCAACAGTGTCTTGATTTCAACGGCTCAGGTCTCTCTCTGATGGAGATCAGCCACCGTGCAAAGGACTTTCAGCCTGTCGTTGACGAGGCTGTGGCGCTCGTGAAGGAGCTGCTGCAGGTGCCTGAGGGCTACTCGGTCATCTTCCTCGGCGGCGGTGCCAGCCTGGAGTTCTGCATGATTCCCTATAATTTCCTGATTAAGAAGGCTGCCTACCTGAACACGGGCGTATGGGCCAAGAAGGCCATGAAGGAAGCCAAGCTCTTCGGCGAGGTGGTCGAGGTGGCTTCTTCGGCAGATGCCAACTACACCTTCATTCCCAAGGGGTGGTCTGTTCCCGCTGATGCCGACTATCTGCACATCACCACGAACAACACCATCTATGGCACGGAGATGCGCAAAGACCTCGATGTGCCAGTCCGCCTGATTGCCGACATGTCTTCTGACATCTTCAGCCGCCCGGTAGACGTGGCCAAGTATGATGCCATCTACGCCGGTGCCCAGAAGAATCTGGCCATGGCAGGTGTTACCATTGCCATCTTGAAAGATGAGGCGCTGGGCAAGGCTCCGCGTGAGATTCCCACCATGCTCGACTACCGCACACACGTTGACAAGGGCTCTATGTTCAACACGCCTCCCGTGGTGCCCATCTACTCGGCGCTTGAGAACCTCCGCTGGATTAAGAAGCAGGGCGGCGTAGAGGCCATGGACAAGCTGGCCCAGCAGCGCGCTGAGATTGTCTACGGCGAGATTGACCGTAACAAGTGCTTCGTGGGCACTGCCAACGAAGAAGACCGCTCGCTGATGAACATCTGCTTCGTGATGGCTCCTGAGTACAAGGAACTTGAGAAGGATTTCCTTGACTTTGCCGTATCAAAGGGCATGGTTGGCGTGAAGGGTCACCGCTCTGTCGGCGGTTTCCGCGCTTCTTGCTACAACGCTCAGACCATTGAGGGCGTGAATGCGCTTGTGGCCTGCATGAAGGAGTTTGAGAGTAACCATTAATCCAGTCCGTTCAGCATGAAAGTATTAGTTGCAACAGAGAAGCCTTTCGCAGCCGCCGCTGTCGAAGGCATTAGGAAAGAAGTGGAAGCAGCCGGCAACGAGCTGGTGCTGCTTGAGAAATACACGGAGAAGGCACAGCTGCTCGATGCCGTGAAAGATGCCGATGCCCTGATTATCCGCTCAGACAAGGTTGATGCCGAAGTACTCGATGCCGCCAAGCAGCTGAAGATTGTGGTGCGCGCCGGTGCCGGCTACGACAACATTGACCTGGCCGCCGCCACGGCTCACAACGTGGTAGCCGAGAATACGCCCGGCCAGAACGCCAACGCCGTGGCAGAACTCGTGTTCGGCATGCTGGTCATGGCCGCCCGCGGCTTCTATAACGGCAAGAGCGGCAGCGAACTGCTGGGCAAGAAGCTGGGCATTCTGGCATTTGGCAACGTGGGGCGCAATGTGGCCCGCATAGCCAAGGGCTTTGGCATGGATGTCTATGCCTACGATGCCTTCTGCCCCGCCGATGTCATTGAGGCTGCCGGCGTTCACGCCGTGAAGAGCCAGGATGAGCTGTTCGAGGTGAGCGATGTGGTCTCACTCCACATTCCCGCCACCCCGGAGACCAAGGAGAGCATCAACTATGCCCTGGTCAACAAGCTGAAGAAGGGCGGCGTGCTGGTGAACACGGCCCGCAAGGAAGTCATCAATGAGCCTGAGCTGATAAAGCTGCTTGCCGAGCGCGAAGACCTGAAGTTTGTCACCGACATCAAGCCCGATGCCGATGCCGACTTCCAGAAGTTTGAAGGCCGCTACTTTGCCACGCCGAAGAAGATGGGCGCGCAGACTGCCGAGGCCAACATCAACGCCGGCATTGCCGCCGCCAGGCAGATTAATGCCTTCTTCAAAGACGGCGACACCAAGTATCAGGTCAACAAGTAAGCCCTTTTCGGGTATGAAACAGGGGCTGCCGGCCCCGTGCCGCCACCTTTTGCGCGACTATATCGCGAAAAGGTGGCGGCATTAGTTATAATTAATACTAATTATTCGGCAGTTCGGAAAAAAGTTTGTACCTTTGCACATGAAAATCAGAGGCTAAAAACTAAAATTCAAAATTATATAATCATCAAACAATGTACAACTTATGGTAAACAAAGAGAAACTCTTCAGCGAGTTTCAGGCACCCACGACACAGGAGTGGCTGGACAAGATTGAAGTAGACCTGAAGGGGGCTGACTTTCAGAAGCGCCTTGTTTGGAAGACCAACGAGGGCTTTGATGTGCAGCCTTTCTATCGCCGAGAGGATTTGGCGAACTTGAAGACACCCGAAGCCCTGCCGGCTGAGTTCCCGTTTGTCAGGGGCAACAAGAAAGACTCCAACGAGTGGTATGTCAGGCAGAACATTGCCGTTGACTCTCCCAAGGAGGCCAACGCCAAGGCGCTGGACATTCTCAACAAGGGCATTAACTCCATTGGCTTCCGCATTCCCAAGGACTTGGTGAGCGCGGAGAGCATCGAGGCGCTGCTGGAAGGCATCTTGGCCGAGTGTGTTGAACTGAATTTCCGCACCTGCGCCTGCCACGCCCTGGAGCTGGCACAGATTGTCAGCGACTATTTCACGAAGAAGGGTTACGACAAGTCGAAGCTCGTCTTCACGGTAGGCTTCGACCCCATTGAGAACATGCTCACCAAGGGCAAGGACGTAACGGCCATGCTGGCAGACGGCCCGAAGATTGTCGAACTGCTGAAGGACTATCCGCAGGCTCATGTGATGACCGTTCACACCGAGACGCTCAACAACGCCGGTGCCTATATCGTTCAGGAACTGGGCTATGCCCTGGCCTGGGGTAACGAGTATCTGCAACAGCTCGTTGATGCCGGTGTCGATGTCGACCTGGCCGCCCGCCAGATGAAGTTCTACATGGGCGTTTCCGAGAACTATTTCATGGAGATAGCCAAGTTCCGCGCCGCCCGCCTGCTCTGGGCCCAGATTGTGAAGCAGTATGAGCCGAAGGATGACAACAGCGCGAAGATGACCATCAACGCAACGACCTCTGTCTACAACCAGACGGTGTTCGACAGCTATGTCAACCTGCTCCGCTCGCAGACCGAGGCCATGAGTGCCGCTCTCGGCGGCGTTCACTCGATGGTGGTAACGCCGTTCAACGTGTCATACGAGAAGCCGACGGACTTCTCGGAGCGCATTGCCCGCAACCAGCAGCTGCTGATTAAGGAGGAGAGCCACTTCGACCGTATCGTAGACCCATCGGCCGGCTCTTACTACATTGAGTACCTCACCGATGCCTTGGCTCAGGAAGCCTGGAAGATTTTCCTGAAGGTTGAGGACGAGGGCGGCTTCCTGGAGGCTGTGAAGAAGGGCATTGTGCAAGACGATATCAATGCCACCAACGCGAAGCGCCACGGCGATGCCGCCAAGCGCAAGGAGTTCCTGCTGGGCACTAACCAGTTCCCCAACTTCACCGAGAAGAGCGACGGCAAGCTCCCCGTTCAGGTGCCCACCTGCGGCTGCTGCTGCGAAGCTCCCCTGAAGAAGCTCGAGACAACCCGCCTGGCCGCCGACTTCGAGGCTCTGCGCATTCACACCGAGGAGACCAAGGTGCCTGTTGCCTTCATGCTGACCATCGGCAACCTGGCCATGCGCCAGGCCCGTGCCCAGTTCTCGTGCAACTTCCTGGCCTGTGCCGGCTACAAGGTGATAGACAATCTCGGCTTCAAGACCGTTGAGGAAGGCGTTGATGCCGCTCTCGAGGCCAAGGCCGACATTGTGGTCATCTGCTCCAGCGACGATGAGTATGCTGAGTATGCCGTTCCCGCCTTCAAGTATCTTGACGGCCGCGCCATGTTCGTTGTGGCCGGCGCTCCCGCCTGCATGGACGACTTGAAGGCCGCCGGCATTGAGAACTACATCCATGTTCGCTGCAACGTGCTTGAGACTTTGAAAGAATATAATCAAAAACTTGGAATCTAAAATCGTTAGGAGGACTTGAATTATGCGTAAACAATTTAAGGATATTGATATCTATGCAGGCATCAAGGCCCAGGACGGTGCCAAGTGGATTAAGGACAATGGTATTGTAGAAAACTGGAAGACACCAGAGCAGATAGAGGTACGCCCCGTATATACGAAGGAAGACCTCGAGGGCATGGAACACCTCGACTACACGGCAGGTATTCCGCCCTATCTCCGCGGCCCGTACTCCATGATGTATCCCTTCCGCCCGTGGACTATCCGCCAGTATGCCGGCTTCTCCACCGCCGAAGAGTCGAATGCCTTCTACCGCCGCAACCTGGCTTCCGGCCAGAAGGGTCTTTCCGTGGCCTTCGACCTGCCGACCCACCGCGGCTACGACCCCGACAACGCCCGTGTGGTGGGCGATGTGGGTAAGGCTGGTGTGTCTATCTGCAACGAGGAGAACATGAAGGTGCTGTTCAGCGGCATTCCCCTCAACAAGATGTCTGTCTCTATGACCATGAACGGTGCCGTGCTGCCCATTCTGGCCTTCTACATTGTGGCAGGTCTGGAGCAGGGCGCCCAGCTCGAGGAGATGGCCGGAACGATTCAGAACGACATTCTGAAGGAGTTCATGGTGCGCAACACCTACATCTACCCGCCCGCATTCTCAATGAAAATCATTGCCGACATCTTCGAGTACACCTCTCAGAAGATGCCGAAGTTCAACAGCATTTCCATCTCCGGCTACCACATGCAGGAGGCTGGTGCCACGGCCGACATTGAGCTGGCCTACACGCTGGCCGACGGCATGGACTACCTGCGCACAGGTGTCAATGCCGGTATTGATGTCGATGCCTTCGCGCCGCGCCTCTCGTTCTTCTGGGCTATCGGCATGAACCACTTCATGGAGATTGCCAAGATGCGTGCCGGCCGCCTGCTGTGGGCCAAGATTGTGAAGTCTTTCGGTGCCAAGAATCCGAAGTCACTGGCTCTGCGCACCCACTCGCAGACTTCAGGCTGGTCACTCACCGAGCAAGACCCGTTCAACAACGTGGGCCGCACCTGTATCGAGGCCATGGCCGCCGTGCTGGGTCACACCCAGTCGCTGCACACCAACGCACTCGACGAGGCCATCGCCCTGCCGACGGACTTCTCGGCCCGCATTGCCCGCAACACGCAGATTTACATCCAGAACGAGACGAAGGTCTGCAAGCAGATTGACCCGTGGGCTGGCTCTTACTATGTGGAGACACTGACTAACGAGCTGGTACACAAGGCATGGGAGCATATCCAGGAAATCGAGAAGCTCGGCGGCATGGCCAAGGCCATTGAGACAGGTCTGCCGAAGATGCGCATCGAGGAGGCTGCCGCCCGCACCCAGGCTCGCATCGACTCGGGTGTGCAGACCATTGTGGGTACTAACAAGTACCGCTTGGAACACGAAGACCCCATCGACATTCTCGAAGTCGACAACACCGCCGTGCGCAAGCAGCAGGAGGAGAGCTTGGCTCAGGTGCGCGGCTCGCGCGACGAGGCCGCCTGCCAGGCAGCCCTCAAGGCCATTACCGACTGTGTGCGTGAGTTCAGCGAGGGCAAGAAGTCTGAGCAGAATCTGCTCGACCTTGCTGTCAAGGCAGCCCAGCTGCGCTGCACGTTGGGCGAGATTTCAGATGCCTGCGAGGAAATCGTGGGCCGTTACAAGGCAGTAATCAGAACAATTTCAGGTGTGTATAGCTCAGAATCAAAGAACGACAGCGAGTTTGAGTTGGCTTGTAAGCTGACTGACGAGTTCGCAGAGAAAGAAGGCCGCCGCCCGCGTATCTTCATCGCCAAGATGGGTCAGGACGGGCACGACCGTGGTGCAAAAGTGGTGGCAACAGGCTACGCTGACTGTGGCTTCGATGTCGACATGGGCCCGCTCTTCCAGACGCCGGAGGAGGCCGCCCGCGAGGCCGTTGAGAACGACGTGCATATCGTGGGTGCTTCTTCGCTGGCCGCAGGCCACAAGACGCTCATCCCGCAGCTCATTGAAGAGTTGAAGAAGCTCGGCCGCGAGGATATCATGGTCATTGCCGGCGGTGTCATTCCCGCCCAGGACTACGACTTCCTCTACCAGGCAGGCGTGGCCGCCATCTTCGGCCCTGGCACTTCGGTAGCCAAGTCGGCTGTCGAGATGATGAAAATCCTGCTCGACAAGGAGTA
>JAFLSH010000098.1:0-8316 GCA_022511055.1 Prevotella sp.
GAAAAAGTACCGCTTTTTTACCAAAACTCATGGAGTTTAGGTTTCTTCAACACCTACTGCACCTACCAAACCTACTATACCTACCGTATCTACCCCTGACATCGGGGGGTGTAATTCTCGCTCCATAACTGGAATCCTAAAGTGTAGAAAATAACATGAATTTGGTTAAAATCATGTATAGTCAGGTGTGTCAGATATTCCACTATACATTCCAAAACTTTCTGTGTTTCAGTTGGTTATGCTGATTTATGTATAGTTGGGCAGTTTTTCGAAAAAAATGCGGCAAGGAAAAAACAAGACGGTAATGTCATTTCCTGTTTTGCAGGGGAAAAACATATGGCTTAACTCCTTATAATAACTTCTCTAACTCCCTTAGCTTCTACCCCCCCCATTTATCAAAGAAAGTTAAAAAAATAAAAATTCACGAATTACCCCCCCTAAAGCGTTTGGAATATGTGATTTTTTTTGTACCTTTGCAGTGGAATATGTTAACAGCGAACTAAAAAATAGACTTTAAAAAGATGAAAAGGACACACGCACTGATGCCTATGATGCTGATTGCCAATGTGATATTGGCAGCTAACGACTCTGCCGCCAGTTCGACAGGACACTTCAGCGGCTGGGCTTTGTTCTATTGCATTGTCTACTCTCTTGTCGTGGCGGTGGTCGTCTGGATATGGCGCAGACAGCTCACAAAGAAGATAGAACTGCTGGAACTGGAAAACCTGCGCCGTGAGAAGGAGCTGGGGCACAGGATGGAAGTGGAAAAACAGCGCTGGATGGAAGAGATGCAGCAGCAAATGAAGGAGGAAAAGAAAGCTGAGGCTCAGCCTGTACTGATTGATAATCAAGAATTTATGGCTCAGATGGAAAAGAGCAATCTCGTTACCTTCATCAAGTCGCAGGTTGCCAACTATGTGGTTACCAGCAACAAGCACCTCCGCTACGTTTTTGAGACATCGTCCGAGCGCCTGATTGTCAGCTATGACACAGAGCAGATGAGCAAGGCACTCACCATCCTGTATAAGAACTCAGAGATGTTCGCGCCCAACAACAGCGATGTGCTGACAAAGGTCAGCCGCCGCGAGCGGTGGGCTGTTGTCCAGGTGATAAACGGCGGGTTGGGCGTTCCCGAATATGCCAAGGAACACATTTTTGAACCCATGGGCGACGGCAATGACATTGGCCTGAGTACCATGCGCGATATAGTGAACGCCCACGGCGGCACAGTCCGCTATGAGGACAAGCCGGGCGGCGGCGCAATGTTTATCATAGAACTCCCGACAACGTCATACTAAGGGAGTGTCATTCCCCGGCAAGGTGCTGGCAGCGCCGGGCTGAGAGCCGTGGCGGGTCGCACACATTGCTACCCTCTGTTGGTTTGGGCAGCATCGTGTTTGTTGCCTGAGTTGCGAAAAAGTAGGGCTTCCGGGCCTGTATTCCAAAATATTTTTGTACTTTTGCATCTGAAATTGATGACTACAAACTAAAAAATTATCGAAGTAAGATGAAAAGACTGAAAGTTCTGATGCTTGCAATGCTGTTGGCCAACGTGCTGACGGCAGCTGACGTACAGGTTAGTGGTAACAGTGTAACGATACGCCCCGACGGCGGTCAGGCCAGGGTGGTACGCCTGCAGGTCGTCAACGACCGCATCATCCGTGTGCAGGCCACCAGCGAGGCTGAGCTGCCGCAGAAGCAGCCCAGCCTGATGATTGTCGGCCAGCCCGCGCCGCAGAAAGGCAGCTACACCGTCAGCGAGGAGGGCGGCAACGTAGTGGTCAGGGCGCGCGGTGTGCAGGCCGTGGTCAGTAAGCAGACGGGCGAGGTCTGCTTTCTTGATGCCAATGGCCGTCGGTTGCTGAAGGAGGCCGAGGGCGGCAAGCAGTTCGAGCCGTTCACCGTGCCCGAGCGGGAGTACGGCCTGAAGGGTGGCCCCGCCATCACTGAGGAGATGAAGCACGGGCTCCAGTGGCAGATGAAGTTCGAGTCGCCCGCCGATGAGGCGTTCTACGGCTTGGGTCAGCACCAGAGCGAGGAGTTCAACATGAAGGGCAGGAACGAAGACCTGTTCCAGTACAACACGAAGGTGAGCGTGCCCTTCGTACTCTCAACGAAGGGCTACGGGCTGCTGTGGGATGCCTACTCGTATTGCCGCTTTGGCAATCCGCACGACTACTTGCAGCTGAATCGGGCCTTCAAGCTCTATGACCGCACGGGCAAGGCAGGCCACCTGACGGGCACTTACGTCGACAGAGCCGGCAAGACACTGGTGCGCGCCGAGGACTCCATCTACTACGAATATGCCTATCCCGCCGCAAGCGAGATTGCCGTGAAGACTGACAACGGCGGCACAAAGAATCTGCCGAAGGGCTTCAACCTCGACGGGGCCAACGTGGTCTACGAAGGCTACATCGAGGCACCGCAGTCGGCACTCTACCAGTTCATTCTCTACTATGCGGGCTACGTCAAGGTCTACATCGACGGCGCTGAGGTGGTGCCCGAGCGCTGGCGCACGGCGTGGAATCCCAATGCCTACAAGTTCGACTGCAACTTGCGGCAGGGCAGGAAGGTGCAGCTGCGCATAGAGTGGCAGCCCGACGGCGGCGAGTCGTACTGCGGCCTGCGCGTGGCCGAGCCACGCAGCGCCGCCGACCGCGAGAGCCTGAGCATCTGGTGCGAGATGGCGCGCGACATGGACTACTATTTCATTGCCGGCGAGAATCTCGATGAGGTCATCTCCGGCTACCGCACGCTGACAGGCAAAGCCAGCCTCTACCCGAAGTGGGTGCTGGGCTTCTGGCAGAGCCGCGAGCGCTACAAGACGAGCGCCGAGATAGAACAGACGCTCGCCGAGTTCCGCCAGCGCCACATACCCATAGACAACATCGTTCAGGACTGGAACTACTGGAAGCTCGACTCCTGGGGCGACCACACCTTCGAGCCCAGTCGCTACCCCAATCCGCAGGCCATGCTCGACTCGGTGCATCAGATGCACGGCCGGTTTATGATTTCCGTATGGCCGAAGTTCTACGACACCGTGGACAACTACAAGGAGCTTGATGCGAAGGGGTGGATGTACCATCAGGCCATCAAGGACGACATCCATGACTGGCTGGGCTTCCGCGGCTCGTTCTATGATGCCTATGATGCCAATGCCCGCAAGATGTTCTGGCGGCAGATGGACGAAAACCTCTACACGAAATACAACCACGGCATTGATGCCTGGTGGATGGATGCCTCAGAGCCCAACGTGCGTGACTGCACGCCCATGTGGTATCGCAAGGCACTCTGCGGCCCTACGGCTCTTGGCACGGCCACGGAGTACTTCAACGCTTACTCTACGGTGAATGCCGATGCCATCTACAACGGCCAGCGCTCGGTGTTCAAGGGGCGGAAAGACGAGCCCCGCGTGTTCCTGCTCACCCGCAGCGGCTTTGCCGGCGAGCAGCGCTACTCGACGGCCACCTGGAGCGGCGACATCGGCACTCGCTGGGAGGACATGCGCGCCCAGATGACCGCCGGGCTGAACTTCTCGCTCTCGGGCATACCCTTCTGGGGCATGGACCAGGGAGGCTTCTGCGTGGAGAAGCGCTATGTGGCTGCACAGCAGCTGTTCGACCAGACAGGGCTGGAGAACGAGGACCTGAAGGAGTGGCGCGAGTTGCAGACCCGCTGGAATCAGTTCGGCACGTTCATACCCCTGTTCCGCTCCCACGGCCAGTGGCCGCTGCGCGAGATATGGAACATAGCCCCCGACAACCATCCCGCCTACCAGTCGTTTGTCTACTATGACCGCTTGCGCTATCGGTTGATGCCCTATCTCTACTCGCTGGCGGGATGGGTGCATTTCAAGGACTATACGCTGATGCGCGCCCTGGTCATGGACTTCAACGGCGACCGAAAGGTGGAGAATATCGGCAACCAGTGGATGCTCGGCCCTGCCATCATGGCCTGCCCCGTGGGCTACTACAAGGCTCGCAACCGCTCGGTGTACTTCCCGCGGCAGTGCGGGTGGTATAACCTCTATACGGGCGAGTATGTGCAGGGCGGCCAGCGCATCGTGGTCGATGCGCCCTACGAGCGCATCCCGGTCTTCGTGCGCGAAGGTGCCATCATCCCCTTCGGGCCGGAGATGGAGTGGAGCGACGAGAAGCCGGCGGAGCTGATAAACCTCTACGTCTATGCAGGGCAGGACGGCACGTTCCAGCTCTACGAAGACGAAGGCACGAACTACAACTACGAGAAGGGCAAGTATGCCACCATCGACATTAGCTACAATGATGCCGCAAGGACTGTCACCTTCGCACAGCGCAAGGGCGACTTCCCCGGCATGCTGAAGCAGCGCCGGTTTAACGTGGTGCTGATAAGCAAAGACCAGGCGAAGCCTCTGGACCTTGAGTCGCCGGAGGGAGTGATGGTCGACTATAGCGGCAAGGCCGTCAGTGTGCAACTGTAAGCCCTGGCCGACACAGGAAGACTGAAGAAGTAAACAAAATAATAATGGTGATGACGAGACGAATGCTGCTGGCCGTAGTGGCCGCCCTGCTTGGAATAGTCGCCGAGGCGCGCGATAGACAGTGCTTCGACAGCGACTGGCGATTCGCTCTGGCTGACGATGCGGCCATGGCGGCCGTCGGCTACGACGACTCGCAGTGGCGGCAGCTCAACGTGCCGCACGACTGGGCCATTGAGGGCGACTTCTATGCAGGCCACCCCAGCGGCGCGGGCGGCGGGGCGCTGCCGGGCGGCATCGGCTGGTACAGAAAGCACTTCACCGTTGAGAGCGGGGCGCTGGAAACCGCCCGTTCCCGCTTCTTCCTTGAGTTTGACGGGGTCTACATGAATGCCACGGTCTATGTGAACGGGCAGAAAGTGGGCTATCGCCCCTACGGCTATTCGAGTTTTGAGTACGACATCACGCCCTACCTGCACGAAGGGGCTGGCAACGTGGTGGCAGTGCGCGTCGACAACAGCGACCAGCCCAACTCGCGCTGGTACTCGGGCTGCGGCATCTACCGCCATGTGTGGCTGACACAGACCGCGCCGACCTATGTGCGGCACTGGGGCACTAACGTCTCGGCCACCGTCAGCAAGGGGCGCGGCCGCGTGACCATCGAGGTCGACCTGGAAGGCCAGGGCAGTGTGGAGAACACGCTGCTTGACGACAAGGGGCGCGTTGTCGGCCGCTCCCGGGGTGTCAGGTCGGTCATCTCGGTGAGCCATCCCAGGCTCTGGTCGTGCGAGCAGCCTGCGGTCTATCAGGTGCTGACCGAAGTGCGGGTCGGCGGCAAGGTCGTCGACAGCTACACGACTCCGACGGGCTTCCGCTCGTTCAAATTCGACCCTGAGACGGGTTTCTGGCTGAACGGCAGGAACATGAAGCTGAACGGTGTCTGCGAGCATCATGACTTTGGCTGTCTGGGAAGCGCGCTGAACGAAGATGCGATGCACCGCAAGCTCGTAAAGCTGAAGCAGATGGGTGTCAATGCCATCCGCTCCAGCCACAATCCGCCCGCCCCGGAGCTGCTGAACATGTGCGACACCATGGGGCTCATCGTCATGGATGAGTCATTCGACATGTGGCGCCGCCGGAAGACACAGAATGACTACGCCCGCTTCTTTGATGAGTGGCACGAGCGCGATTTGGCCGACCTGGTGCTGCGCGACCGTAACCACCCCTGCATCCTGATGTGGTCAATCGGCAATGAAGTGCTGGAACAGTGGTCGGCGGCTGATGCTGACACGCTGACACTGGAGCAGGCCAACCTGATACTGAATGCCGGGCACGATGCTTCGACACTGGCAAAGGAGGGGCAGCTGAGTGTGCAGTCGCTGCTGACACGCCACTTGGCTGAGATTGTCAGGAGATACGACACTACGCGACCCATCACGGCGGGCTGCAATGAGCCTGACCCGAATAACCACCTGTTCAAGAGCGGGGCACTCGACATTATCGGCTTCAACTACCACCACCAGTGGATAAAAGACGTGCCGAAGAACTTCCCCGGCCAGCCGTTCATCCTCACTGAGAGTGTGTCGGCGTTGCAGACACGGGGTTACTACATGATGCCCAGCGACAGCGTCTATGTGGCACCGAAGGAGTGGTGGCTGCCGTACACAGACCCCACGTTCATGTGTTCCGCCTACGATAACATGCACGCCTCGTGGTCGTCTACCCATGAGGAGACATGGGATGTGGTGAAGCATACGCCTTACGTCGGCGGGCAGTTCATCTGGACTGGCTTTGACTACATCGGCGAGCCGACACCCTACGGATTTCCCGCCCGCAGCTCGTATTTCGGCATCATAGACTTGGCGGGCTTCCCCAAGGATAGCTACTATATGTACCAGAGCGAGTGGACTGACCAGCCTGTGCTGCATGTCTTCCCCCACTGGAACTGGCTGCCGTGGCAGACTGTCGACGTGTGGGCATACTATAACAATGCTGATGAGGTGGAGCTGTTCATCAATGGCCAGTCTCAAGGCATCCGCCGCAAGGCTGATGACCACCAGTATCACGTGATGTGGCGTGTCGGCTATGTGCCGGGAGAACTGAAGGCCATTTCCCGCAAGGGCGGGCAGGTGGTCTGCGAGCGGGTCATCAAGACTGCCGGCGCGCCGGCGCAGATTCGCCTGACCACTGACTATCGGGGTAAGAACACTACGTTTGTCGCCGTAGAGGTGGTAGACGAAGACGGGAATCTCTGCCCGCTGGCTGACAACCAGATATACTTCACCGCTACCGGCGATGCGGAAATTATTGGAACGGATAACGGCTGCCAAACCTCAATGGAGCGCTTCAAGGCACCACAGCGCAAGGCTTTCTTCGGCAAGTGCATGGTGGTGGTCAGGGGCAATGGCTCGCTTGAGGCTGAGGCGGTGGGATTGAAGAGTGCTGTAATGGAACTTTAAGAAAACATTTGTGTATATGATAAAGAGAACTATTTTACTGTTATGGCTGGTCACAACACTGACGGTGACCGCGCGGGGTAGTCAGAATGAGATTCACATCCTGGCAACCAACGATATGCACGCCACTATTGACGTGTTCCCGCAGTTGGCGGCACTGGTTGACAGCCTGCGTGCGAAAGACCCCAATATGCTGGTGCTTTCGTCGGGCGATAGCCATACAGGCAATCCGCTGAACGACAAGTACGAGATTCCAGGCTACCCGGTGGTGGCGCTGATGAACCAAATTGGCTTTAATGCCACGGCGCTGGGCAACCACGAGATTGACACGCGCACTCTGCCGCAGCTCATCGCACTGAGCAACTTCAGCTATGTCAGTGCCAACATCTTCCCGGCGGATTCGCTCGGCATCAAGACCGTGCCCTACAAGATGCTCGATGTGGCCGGACTGAAGGTGGGCATTATCGGGGCCGTTCAGCTGAGGTCGAAGAACGGCATACCGTCGACACACCCCGACAACCTGAGCGGCATCAAGTTCCAGCCGGCTACTGATGTCATCGGACAGTACGAGTGGGTCAGCAAGCAGTGCGATGTTACCATCATGCTGTCGCACTTAGGCTATGAAGAGGACTTGAAACTCACCCAGATGTTCCCCTGGTTTGACCTGATTATCGGTGGGCACTCGCACATCCAGCTGCCGCCAGATGAGATACGCAATAATACCCTCATCGTGCAGAGTAAGCAGAAGTTAGGCAGTGTCGCCTACATCACACTGACACTCGACAGCGGCAAGGTGGTCGGCAAGCATGTGGAATATATCGACATGAAGTACTATCGCAAGAAGAGCAAGCTGGTAGATGCCATGGTACGCCATTTCAGCGGTGACTCCAAATTCCAGCGTGTGGTAGCCATTGCCGAAACGCCTTTCGAGACAACCGAGGAGCTGGGTGTCATGATTTGTGATGCTCTCAAGGCCGAGCTGTATGCTGATATTGCTCTCCAGAATCCGGGCGGTGTGCGCATAGACAGCCATCCGGCAGGCGATTTTACCATGCTTGATGTGCTGGAAATGGACCCCTTCGATGATAATGTCGTTGTGCTGGATTTAACAGGCGATGAGCTGATGGAACTGATGCTCAGCTACAGCCACGGCGACTTAGACCGCATCCCCTATACCAGAGGAATTGTGTGCGAACTGACACTTGACCCCGCCGATGAAACTAAGGTCAAGACGATCCGCCTGCTGACTCCTGATGGGCAGAGACTGAACATGAAAAAGAAGTATCGCGTTGCAACCAATAGCTACATACCGGCAATGGGCAACATACCTGAAGGCTCAGCCCGCACTCTGAACATCCAGACAAATGACCTCATTATCCGCCATCTGGAAAAACGGCACACCCT
>JAFLSH010000098.1:8416-10270 GCA_022511055.1 Prevotella sp.
AAAATCACTTATAATCCCTGATGCGAACATCGATGCCAGTGCCTGCGAGCCTCATCACAGACTGTGCCACAGGCGTATTGCTGAAGTGATAGGGGAACAGCACTTTTGGCTTGATAATCTTTGCCGCGTTCACCATCTGGTCGATGGTCATCGTGTAAGGCTGGTTACAGGGCAAGAAGGCAATGTCTATATCCTCTAATTGCTCCATCTCAGGAATGTCCTCTGTGTCGCCCGCAATGTAGATGCGCAGCCCGTCAAGTGTCAGCACATAACCGTTGTCGCGCCCCTTGGGGTGGTACTGCTCGCGTCCTTCAGTGGTGTTGTATGCAGGCACGGCCTCAATCTTAACGTCGGCGCGATAGTTCACTACATCGCCGTTCTTCATCGCCAGACCGTTGTGGAACGTACTGAAAACGGCGGGATTGACATAGATGCTCGTGGCCGGTGTGCGCAGACAGTGGATGGCTTCACGGTCGAAATGGTCGTGGTGTTCGTGCGTAATGAGAATGATGTTAGCCTTCGGGAAATGCGCGTAGTCGGTAATAGGCTGCATGTCGCCCACAGGGTCGACCTGTATCTCCAGCCCGTCATACTGAATCTGCATACTGGCGTGTTTAATGCAGGTGATTTTCACTTCCTTACCGCTTTTCGTCTGAAAAACGTCGGTCTTCTGCGCTGCTGTGCAGCTGAGTGTCATTGCCATAGCGGCAACGAGCGAAAGAATAGCTTTCTTCATGTTTTGTTCAGTTTATTGGTAGTTTATGGGCGCAAAAATACAAAATAATTTTGTAACTTCCAAATATTTTTGTAATTTCGCATCCATGAACATCTCACCTATCGCGTTTTTCCGCTCGCCTTTCACGTCAAAGTTTGGCATTCCCCGGCAGAGTGGTCTGGCTTCCGACTTGCGGGGGCGCATCGTCTTTGTGCCCGACTATCGGCACGAAGAGGCTGTCAGGGGATTGGAGCAGTTCGACTATTTGTGGCTCATCTGGGAGTTCTCTGCCAATGCCGAGGGTCGGGGGCTCACTGTCCGCCCGCCCCGTCTGGGCGGCAACGAGCGGGTGGGCGTGTTTGCCTCGCGCTCTCCGTTCCGCCCCAACCGTCTGGGGCTTTCGTGTGTCCGCATAGACAGGGTGGAAACTGGCGGCGCCGAAGGGCCAATTATCCACGTGCTGGGTGCAGACTTGATGGATGGCACACCCATCTATGACATCAAACCTTACGTGGCCTATGCCGATAGTCACCCCGAAGCGCGTAGCGGTTTTGTCGATGCCGTGGCGTGGAAGCCGCTCGAAGTGCAGTTCCCTGACTCATTGTCGCATCTTTTCACCCCTGCCGACCTGACAGCCTTGAAGCAAGCCCTGTCTCTCGATCCGCGCCCAAGCTACCATGAGGACAACACCCGCATCTACGGCATGCCCTTCGGTACTTATGATGTCCGCTTCACCGTTTCCAATGGTGTATTGACGGTAGTTCAGGTTTGTAAGACTTAGGTGTCCTGTCTATGGCACAATACCGACTGATAGTGTCTTCTCTCCCAAGGTGAAAGAAATATAGCTTGTATTTTTTATTTCACTTCTGCAAAAGTTTTGGAAAATGGCTTAACTATACATAAATCCATACAATTACTTGAAATACAGATGATTGTGATATGTATAGTTGGGGGTGCTGGATAAGGCACTATACATAATGCAACATTTTATATGTCAGTTGGTTATATAGATTTATGTATAGTTGAGGCATTTTTCAAAACTTTTTCTGGGTATGTGCAAAAAAAGTAATTTTAGGAGAGGGCAATTGGCGGTTGCCTGTGTTGGAACGGTTTGCCGGATTGTCAGGGATTACTGATAC
>JAFLSH010000099.1 GCA_022511055.1 Prevotella sp.
GGTTGCGGCGCTCGCGGTACTCCGTCTTGTGGTAGATGGTAGAGCCTTCAATCTCTACCTCGCCCGTTGAGAAGTTGCGCTGGAAGTTCTCCATGTCCGTGGCGGCGTTCCACAGGCACCACTCCTCGAATGAGAACAGCTTCAGCTGCTTGACCTCCTGAGACTGGTTGGTGAGTGTCAGCTTCTGCACCTCGGCCCACTTTCCTAATGGCACAAAGAAGAGTACGCTGGCCTCCACACCGTCCTTGCGGCCGGTGATGCGGGTGTAGCTCATGCCGTGGCGGCACTCGTAGAAGTCGAGCGGCGTCTTGCAGGGCTTCCAGCCGGGCGACCAGGCTTCCGGCTTGCCGCCGTCGGCGGCGTGGCGGGGGAGTATATAGAAGTAGCGCCCGCCGTTGTCCATCGGCACGTTGTTGTAGCGGTAGCGGGTGATGCGGCGGAACTTGGCATCCTTGTAGAACGAGTAGCCTCCGGCCGTATTGGATATGAGGGAGAAGAAATCCTCATTGCCCAGATAGTTAATCCACGGCCACGGTGTCTGCGGGTCGGTGATAACATATTCGCGGTGCTGGTCATCGAAGTGGCCATAGCGTTTTTGCGTTTCTTTCATGTTTGTATCGTTCATTGTTTTTTTCGGGTTTGCAAAGTTACGAAAAGTTTTCAACAGTGCCAAATAATTCTTAAATTTTCATATTTTCATGTGCAGGTTTTGGCGAGATTGGGAAAATAGTACTACCTTTGCATTAACATTCAAGAACAGGAAAAAATCTGAATATGATGAAAAAGACGATTGCACTATTAGTAATGATTTGGCTGACAACGATGACAGTGAAAGGACAGACATACGCGGCGCTGTGGAAACAGGCCCAGACAGCAAGGCAGAGCGACTTGCCGAAGACAGAGTATGAAGTACTGATGAAAATTGTGGCTAAGGCTCAGAAAGAGGGCGAGCTGGGCCAGCTGATGAAGGCCGAGCTGCAGGGGGCACAGGTTGTGTCGGGCATCTCGCCTGACTCGCTGCTGCCCGCCGTTGAGCGCATGGAGGCCCGCGGCGCGGCCTGTGCCGATGAAGCGCAGCGGGCAGTCTACCAGACCGTGGTCTGGCGCATCTGCCGCGATAACCCTTCGTTGGAGAAAAGTGCCGAAAAAGCACAGCTCACGCCCGCGCTGTGCCAGCGGCTGGCCGCGGTGAAGGCCGCCGCCTACGAGCCGTTGACCGTGAAGGGCGCTGACAGCCGCTGGTTTGATGATGACCTGCTGAGTGTCATTGGCTATGAACAGAAAGACTTTCAGCCGCTGCACGACCATTATGTGCAGGCCGGCAATCGCAGGGCGGCCCTGATGACAGCCCTCGAGGCGTTGAAGGAACAGCGCCCCGCAGGGCACTACAAGCTGGCGGAAGCCGCCTATTTGCAGCGGCTCGACTCGCTCATTGCCGCCTATGGCGACTTGGAAGAGGCCGGCGAGGTGGCCATCTGCCGCTATGACTACATGCAGCAGCACACTGATGCCACGCCCGCACAGCTTTGGCAGTACGCAGATGAGGCTTTGGGGCGCTGGGGGCAGTATGCCCGCATGAACGAACTGCGCAACGCGCAGCGCACCCTGACTGCCATCGGCTTCCGTGCCCATGCCGAGAGCTATGTCGCCGTTCCCCAGCAGACACAGCCCTTGCAGCTGGCCGACCTGCGCGGCATCAGCGAGCTGACCGTGCGCTTCTATCAGGTGAAGAGCCAGGGTGATGCGCAGCTGCACCCGGAGTCGACAGAGGGATACCGCAAGCTGAAGCCCCTGCTGACCCCCATGCCGGAGCTGACACAGACACGGCACTACACGGGGCATGAGGCTTACGAACTGTTCACTGATTCGCTGACCCTGCCTGCCCTGCCTGTTGGCATCTACATGGTTGAGATGGAAAGTAAGCCTGCCAGCAGCATTTCGCGCAAGATGTACTACGTGAGCAATGTCAGGCTGCTGACCGAGGCGCTGCCCAACAACCAGCTGCGCTACGTGGTGGTCGATGCCACAACCGGCCAGCCGGTCAAGGAGGCCAAGATAGCACTGAGCTTCTATAATCAGGGAAAGGAGACCAAGGAAACGCTGACCACAGACGGCAAGGGCGAGGCTGTCTACCAGTACAAGAGCCAGCGGCCGCGCGATGCCTTTGTCTACACGGCACAGGATAAGGCTTGCCCCTCGGCAAGTGTCTACAACAACTTCAGCTACTATGACAATAACCGCCAGGCAGAACACACGCAGCTCTACACAGACCGCGCTCTCTACCGCCCCGGCCAGACCGTACACGTGGCTGCCATAGCCTACGAGACCATTGAGGGCTATCGGCACAAGGCGCTGGAAGGGCGGAAGCTGACCTTGGCGCTGAGAGATGCCAACGGGAAGGTCATCTCTGAGCGACAGGTGGAAACAGACCAATACGGCACCTGCGCGGCAGACTTTACGTTGCCCATCGGCGGCCTTACGGGCTATTTCACGGTGGGCACAGGCAACGGCAGCTGCTCGTTCCGTGTCGAGGAATACAAGCGCCCCACGTTCCAGGTGGAGCTGCCGCCGGTGGAGCAGGCATACGCTGACGGCGATATGCTGACGGTGAAAGGCACGGCCAAGACCTATGCGGGTGTGCCCGTACAGGGCGGCAAGGTGAAGTACACGGTGGTGCGCCGGCCGGCCTGGTGGTGGGTCGGCAGCTTCCGGGCTCCCGGCATGATTGGCCAGAGCCCGGTCGAGACCGTGTGCGAGGGCGAGACACTGACAGACGGCAATGGCGGCTTTGCCTTTGACACGCCGTTGGTGCTGCCCCCGGCTGACAACCCCATGCCCTATCGCTTCTATAACTTTGTCTGCACGGCCGAAGTGACCGACTTGGCAGGCGAGACCCATCAGGCACAGCTGTCATTGCCATTAGGCAACCGTGCGCAGGCTTTCGGCTGCGATTTGCCTGACCAGGTGCTGGCCGAGAAGATGCCAAACGTGGTGTTTAGTCTGCGCAATGTCGCCGGCACTGACATAGAAGGCACGGTCAAGTACCGCCTTGATGAAGGAAAATGGCAGACGGTGAAGGCCAACTCGCCGCTCGCCATCAGCCAGAAGCCCATGAAGAGCGGGCTGCACACGCTGGAAGCCATCTGCGGCCAGGACACACTGAAGCAGAAGTTCACCGTGTTCTCGCTGGAAGACAAACGGCCGGCGGCAGAGACTGATGACTGGTTCTATGTCTCAGACTCTCAGTTCCCCAACGATGGTAGCCCGGTCACCGTGCAGGTTGGCTCATCAGCCAAAGACGTGCATATTGTCTATAGCATCATCAGCGGCAACCGCGTATTGGAGAGCGGTGCCGTGGATAAGTCAAACGAACTGATAAACCGCAAGTTCACCTATCAAGATGACTACGGCACGGGCCTGCAGCTCACCTTTGCATGGGTGAAGCAGGGCAAGGTCTACCGCCACGCGACCTTCATACAGCGGCCTTTGCCCGACAAGCAGCTGACCCTGTCATGGAAGACCTTCCGCGACCGTCTGGAGCCGGGGCAACAGGAAGAGTGGGTGCTTGAGGTGGCCAAGCCTGATGGTACGCCCGCCGATGCGCAGCTCATGGCCGTACTCTATGACAAGAGTCTTGACCAGCTGGCCGGCCATGACTGGAGCTTCAGCCCCTATATGCACCTGCCCAGGCCCAGTGCCTACTGGCAGTCACCCCTGTGGGGCTGGCTATCGCTCAATGGCCACCACGCGCAGAAGATGCTGACCGTGAACAGCCTGCAGTACACCCATTTCGATGACGAGATATTCCCCCTGAGGTGGGGCGGTGTTTCCTTGCTGAGAAGTGCCAAGATGGCGGCGCGCGGTGCCATGAAGATGGATGCCGGTAACGCGATGATGCAATACGATGGGATAGAGACTGCCGCAGTTACCGATTTGTCTGGCAGAATTGCGGGACTGAATCTGCAGGTAGAAGAAGCGGCAGACGAAAGTGGGCAAAACGAAGTTGCCGAGACCACCGAGGCCAGTGTGTCTGTGCGTGAGAACTTGCAGGAGACCGCCTTCTTCTATCCGCAGCTGACAGCCGACAGCGAGGGTAGGGTGGTGCTGAAGTTCACTCTGCCTGAGAGCCTGACCACGTGGCGGCTGATGGGGCTTGCCCACACCGCAGACTTGTCTTACGGCCTGCTGCGCGGCGAGGTTGTAGCCAAGAAAGACGTTATGATACAGCCCAACATACCCCGTTTCCTGCGCGAAGGCGATGAGGCAGTGCTGTCTGCCCGCATCTTCAACACCGGCGAGCAGAGCGTGGTGGGCGTGGCCTGCCTGCAACTGACAGACCCGGAGACGGGAGCCGTGGTGAGCGAGCAGCGGAAGGAAGTAGCCGTTGAGGCTGGTGCAACCGGCAGCGTGGCGTTCAGCTTTGCGCCCGATAGTAGCACACCTTCGCTGCTGATTGCCAGAGTAACGGTCAGCGGACAGGGCTTTAGCGATGGCGAACAGCACTATCTGCCCATTCTGCCCAACCGTGAGCGCGTAACGGTCACCGTGCCGTTCACCCAGAACGGCCCCGGCACGAAGACGGTCGACCTGACCACGCTGTTCCCGCAGGCTGACCAGAACAGCGCCCAGCAGCAGCCCAAGCTGACCGTTGAATATACCAACAACCCCGCCTGGCTGATGATTCAGACCCTGCCGACCGTGGGTCACCCCAATGATGACTGCTCTCTTTGCCAGGCCGTGGCACTCTATGCCAACACCATTGGCAGCCATATCATCGACCAGAATCCGCAGGCCCGGCAGATGTTCGAGCTGTGGAAGCGCGAGACCGGGAGCGAGACCTCTTTGCAGAGCGCGCTGGAAAAGAATCAGGAGTTGCGGGATGTGGTGCTGGCAGAGACCCCGTGGGTGGCCGATGCAGAGGCCGAGACCGAGCAGAAGCAGCGGCTGGCCGACTTCTTCGACACCAATCTCATGCAGCAGCGCCTCTCTGCCGCTGCCGAGAAGCTCGGCAAGATGCAGCAGGCTGACGGCTCGTGGCCGTGGTGGCCGGGCATGGGCGGCTCGCTCAGCATGACCGCCTCTGTCAGCGAGACACTGGCCAAGCTGAAGCACCTGACGGGCAAGACCCAACAGGAGATGCTCGACAAGGCCATGAAATACATGGGCAAGGAGATGGTGAAGCTCGTGGCGGAGATGAAGAAGGAAGAGCAGAAGGGCCACCGCCAGACCTTCCCCTCGCGCACCGCCTTGCAGTGGCTCTACATCTGCAAGCTCGATGGGCGGCAGCTGCCTGCCGACGTGCAGCGCGCCAACAGCTATCTCACCGGCCTGCTGAAGAAGCAGACGAAGCAGCAGACCATCTACGAGAAAGCCCTCTCGGCCATGATTCTCGAATCGGCAGCCTACGCCAAGAGCCTGAAGGAGTTCACGGTCTACCGCGAGGATATGGGCCGCTACTACGACACGCCGCGCGCCGAGTACTCATGGCGCGACTATCGCATACCCACACAGGTGGCTGCCATTGCCGCCTTGCAGCAGCTCACCCCCAACGACACGCTGACCATCAGCGAGATGCAGCGCTGGCTGTTGCAGCAGAAGCGCACCCAGTCATGGGACACGCCGCTGAACGCCGTTGATGCCATCTATGCCTTCCTGAACGGCCAGACCCGCCAGTTGGAGGCACAGCCGCAGACCGCACTGGCGGTTGACAACCGCCCGCTCAGTCTGCCGAAGGCCACGGCCGGCCTGGGCTATGTGAAGACGGCACAGCCATACGCGGGCGAGCGCCAGCTGACGGCCGAGAAGACCAGTGCAGGCACTTCGTGGGGCGCAGTCTATGCCCAGTTCATGCAGCCTGTCAGCGACATAGCCGACAACGGCAGCGGCCTGACCGTGAAGCGCGAAATCCTGGGCGGACAGCAGCTGCGCGTTGGCGACAAGGTGAAGGTGCGAATCACCATTCAGGCCGAGCGCGACCTTGACTTTGTCTGCGTACAGGACAAGCGGGCCGCCTGCATGGAGCCCGTGCGCCAGCTCAGCGGCTATGCCAACGGCTACTACTGCACTTCGCGCGACAACACGACCAGTTACTACTTTGATGTGCTGAGAAAAGGCCGCCATGTCATTGAGACCGAGTACTACATTGACCGCGTGGGGCAATACCAGACAGGCACTTGCACCGCCCAGTGTGCATACGCCCCGGAGTTCCGCGCCACGGCGCACTCAGCGGCGATAAACGTTGAAGATTGAAAGAGAAATGACGATAAGAAGACTGTTAAGTGACAGACCCGGAGCAGGGCTCAGACGGTGGGGATTGTTGGCGGCATGCCTGTGGTGTTCGGCCCTGGGCTTCCACGCCCCCCAGTTGCAGGCGCAGCGCCTGTCTATTGTGAAAACCTCTGTTGATGTGGGGCGTACCGGCTATGAGATACCCGTTACGGCCACCTTTGAGTTGAGAAACCGCGGCATCAGGCGGCTGAAGATACAGGAAGTGCGCCCTGACTGCGACTGCACCACCGTGGAATATCCCAAGGGCGAGATAGGCATTGGCGACAAGTTTACCATCAAGATGACCTACGATGCCCGCATGCTCGGCCATTTCAACAAACAGGCCGCCATTATCTCGAATGGCACGAAGAAGCCGGTCTATCTGACCATGACCGGCGTGGTGCTGGCCGAGCTGCAGGACTACAGCGGCTTCTACCCCTACGACTTCAGCGGCGGCCTGCTGGCCAACATGAACGAGCTGGAGTTCGACAATGTCAACAAGGGCGAACACCCCCAGCAGGTGGTGCGTATCATGAACGATGGCAACGAGCTTCTGCAGCCCAATATCCAGCACCTGCCGCCCTACCTTGATGCGGTGGTGACCCCCGAACAGCTGTCGCCGGGCCACAGCGGCACCATCACCTTTACGCTGAACAGCGACAGGCTGAACGACTACGGACTGACCCAGACCTCGGTCTATCTGGCCAAGCAGCTGGGCGAGAACGTGAAGAGCGAGACCGAGATTGGCGTTAGCACGGTGCTGGTGCCCGATGTCAGGAACTTGGACTTGGACCAGGCGCCCGAGCTGGCCCTCTCTGACAGCACGCTGACTTTCCAGTTCGACGGGCGCACCAAGAAAAAGACGGGCGAAATCATACTCTACAACCCCGGCCACGCCGAGCTGACCATCTCTTCGCTGCAGATGTTCACGCCCGGTCTGAAAGTGACACTTGGCAAGAGCCGCCTGATGCCCGGCGAGACCACGAAGCTCAAGGTGACGGCCTATGCCGAGCAGCTGCAGAAGGTGCGCACCCAGCCCCGCGTGCTGATGATTTCCAATTCGCCGCAGAACCCCAAGGTAGTCATCAAGGTCAATGTGGAGAAGTAGTCATTTTGTCAAACGTATTTTTTATTGCCTATCGCTATGGAACATCCCGAGAACAGCGCCGAATATGCAGGACTGCAAGTCAACAGCGGCGTTAGCCACCAGCCCACGGTCAACCCCTACCTGAAGCGCGGCCGCTTCCAGCGGCGGCAGCTCACGGTCGGCGAGATGGTCGAGGGCATCTTGAAGGGCGACATCACGGTGCTTTCGCAGGCCGTGACACTGATAGAGAGCGTAAACCCCGACCACCAGTCGCGCGCACAGGAAGTCATCAACAAGTGCCTGCCCTACAGCGGCAACAGCATTCGCGTGGGCATCAGCGGTGTGCCCGGTGCCGGCAAGTCGACCTCTATCGACGAGTTCGGCATGCACGTGCTGCGCGAGCATGGCGGCCGCCTGGCCGTGCTGGCCATCGACCCTTCCTCAGAGCGCACCAAGGGCAGCATTCTCGGCGACAAGACCCGCATGGAGAAGCTCGCCCAGCACCCCGACTCGTTCATTCGCCCCAGCCCCTCGGCGGGCTCGCTGGGCGGCGTGGCGCGCAAGACGCGCGAGACCATCATTCTGTGCGAGGCCGCCGGCTTCGACAAGATTTTCGTTGAGACCGTAGGCGTGGGGCAGAGCGAGACGGCCTGCCACTCCATGGTCGACTTCTTTCTGCTCATTCAGGTGGCAGGCACCGGCGACGAGCTGCAGGGCATCAAGCGGGGCATCATGGAAATCTCTGACGGCATAGTCATCAACAAGTGCGATGGCGACAACGTGGAGCGCTGCCAGCTGGCCGCCACCAACTTCCGCAACGCCCTGCACTTCTTCCCCATGCCCGAGAGCGGCTGGACACCGAAGGTACTCTGCTACAGCGGCTTCTACGGAACGGGCGTGAAGGAGGTCTGGGACATGATTTACCAGTACGTGGACTTCGTGAAGCACAACGGCTACTTCGACCACCGCCGTAACGAGCAGGCAAAGTTCTGGATGTACGAGAGCATCAACGAACACCTGAAGAACTCCTTCTACCACAGCGCGGCCGTGCGCCAGCAGTTGCAGTCGGCCGAGCTTGAGGTGTTGCAGGGGCGTAAGACCAGCTTCGTGGCTGCCCAGGACTTGTTGGATTTGTATTTCAAGACACTGACCCATGCTTCAGATAGAGATTGACAACGGCAGCGGCTTCTGCTTCGGCGTGACCACGGCCATCAAGAAGGCCGAGGAAGAGCTGGCCAAGGGCAACACGCTCTACTGCCTGGGCGACATTGTGCATAACGGCATGGAGTGCGACCGCCTGAAGCAGATGGGGCTGGTGACCATCAACCACGACGACCTGCGGCGGCTGCACGGTGTCAAGGTGCTGCTGCGCGCCCACGGCGAGCCGCCTGAGACTTACGAGCTGGCGCGCCGCAACAACATAGACATTATCGATGCCACCTGCCCCGTGGTGTTGCAGTTGCAGAAGCGCATCAAGCAGCAGTACGACAGCAACCCCGATGCGCAGATAGTCATCTTCGGCAAGAAAGGCCACGCCGAGGTGCTGGGGCTGGTCGGCCAGACCCATTCGAGCGCCATTGTCATTGAGAGCTTTGGCGAGGTGACTTCGCTCGACTTCACGCGCGACATCTATCTGTATTCGCAGACCACCAAGTCGCTCGACGAATATCACCGCATAATCCACTACATACAGGCCCACATAGCCCCCACGGCCACGTTCCGTTCCTTCGACACCATCTGCCGCTCGGTGGCCAACCGCATGCCGAGCATCTCGCAGTTTGCCGCCCGCCACGACCTGATACTCTTTGTCTGCGGGCGCAAGAGTTCCAACGGCCGTGTCTTGTTTGGCGAGTGCCAGCGTGTCAATCCCAACAGCCATCTCATCGAGGGGCCGGGCGAGATTGATGCCCGCTGGCTGGACTCCATCGAGAGTGTCGGCATCTGCGGTGCTACCAGCACCCCGAAGTGGCTCATGGAGCAGTGCCGCGATGCCATTTCCGGCAAATAGTGTTCCGCCGCCGTCTTTGTTGTGGATGAGGCGTAGGGGGGGGTATGCCGTTTTTTTTGAAGCGATTTCTTTGTTATACGTATAAAAAAGCAGGGTCATTGGCAGTTTTTTTTGTATTTTTGCAATTGATTTTCAACATATAGTTGATTAGTAAATGAGATAAACAAAATAAAAAAAGATGGCAAAGAAAGTAACCCCATTGACACACGAAGCGTTCATGAGTTTTTTGAACGAGGCTGGTCAGGCGGCAAGGACAGATGCAGCCGATAATATTACATGTGCGAACACCGATGATTGGCATAAGAGTTTTGTTGGCAGGACTTTTGGCTTTTTTGGATATAATAATCTCGGTGTAGTAATTTATGTACTTTTTACGTTTGACGGCATAAAGAAAATGGAACTGGGCAAATGCAAATCCATATTGACGGGTACTATTGTTGTTTATGACAAACAAATTAGTGGAGACAGCATAACCATTGACTTTAAAAAGAATAGGATAATATATCGCACGAAAGAGGATGGTTATAGTTGTACCACTGATTTGGAGGTTGACAATAGATACAAGAAAATATGGGATAAGTTCTATGAGCAATTAAAAAATCAACTGGAGACAAAACAAGAAAAAGATGTTAAATAGTACACAAAATCTTGTTTGTTTCAATTCATTGTGTATTTTTGCAATTGAATAAGTGTTTATTGTAGAGTTAGAATGTATTTATAGTTATGGGAATTAAGCCGTTATTGACAAAAGAACAACAAGAGGAATTGGATATGATCAAAAGTATGTCCTATGAAGAATTGAATGAATGGGCATCTAAACTTCCTATATGTGAAGGCAAAAGTGCA